>CAIYSA010000024.1 GCA_903928655.1 uncultured Bacteroidota bacterium | reverse complement strand
ATAAACAAATTTTAAAATTAATACACGCAATTTACGAGAAATCGAACGATTTAATTGTTATTTGGCATCATGAAAAAAATGATGAGTTAATTAAAATAAAAGGGGAAGAATTTCAAACCATTTTCCCTAAAATAAACATTATTTTAAAAGAATTTTAGAATCGTATACCAACAATAATTACATCATCAGTTTGCTCCCTATCTCCCTTCCAATCTTCAAAATCAGAAGTTAGTTCAGATTCGCAATCATCAAAATTTTTAAATTTCGAGATTTTATTCAGAATTTTATTCATGCGTAACAAATTATATTTCTCAAAAGTATCTTGACGTTTTCCAAATTGATCGCAATAACCATCACTCATCATATAAATACTATCGCCACTTTTTACAGGAATAGTGTGATTAATTAAATCTTCTTCAATTAAATTTGTTCCAATTGTTTTAGGAGAAACTTTATGATAAATTAATTCTCCATTAGAATAGTTATAAAGTCCATTAGTTAAACCAGAAAAAATAACTTGATTACTTCCATCAATCATACTTAAAACTGTAATATCAATCCCAAATTCTAATTGGTTATTTTGCGAAAACGCTGAAATTATAGCCTTATTTAACTCAAATAAAATTTTACTTGGCAAAACTTCTCCTTTAACATTTACTATTTCCTCTAATAAACTATGCCCTAATATCGTTAATAGAGAGCCTGGAACTCCATGCCCAGTACAATCTGCAACCACTAAAACTTTATGATTATCTTTTTGACTAAACCAATAAAAATCACCTGATAATAAGTCTTTTGGTTTATTAAAAATAAAACACTTTGGAAATAATTTGAATAATAATTTTTTATCTTTAAAAAAGTTGGATTGAATAATTGAAGCATACCTAATACTACTTAATAATCTCGAATTTACAGTAGTAACTTTTTTATTAACTTTATTTAATTCTAGATTAAATTTTTTCTTTTGGTTAAGAAAATATAATAACAATAAAATTGATAAAAAAATAAAGACACATAACAAACTTAAGAAAATTATTATTTTATTTGAATCAGATATTTCTTTTACTTGAGATTCAATAAGCAATTCCTTCGTTTTTATTTGACGCTCTGCATTAATAATTTGAGTTAATAAAATACTATAATTATTATCTGAAGTGTCGATTTGTAATAATGCTGCTTTCGATTTTTTTAATTGATTCCGTAAATCTCCAATTGAGGAAACGGAGTCTAATATGATAGCATTAATATCAGACATTATGATTTTAGTTAATGGATTATCATTAGACACTTGTGGCAATTCATTCTGTTTTAAATCTGTGGTAGTTTCATTAGATGTTTTTTGTTTAAAACTGCGATTAACTTGAACAATATTTTTTAAAGAACTATTATTTATTACTTCTGATTTCTCAAGTAATACTTTGTTAGATAACATTACCTCATTATTTGATTTTTTTTGAACAAGTTGACTTGTTGTAAAATATAATTTTCCACTATTCCCAATTAAAACATCACCTATTTCATTAGTAGAATTATCGCCTTTTTTTAAAATAAATGAAAAACCTAAATAATTTGTTTTTAAACCAGCATCATCATAATTTAAATTAATACTAACTGATGAATAACCATCTCGTGAAACAGATAAAATATATTTATCCTTACGTGGAATTGTAAATAAAAAGGCTCCAGTAATATCAGATGTTACATTAAAATTTTCT
>CAIYSA010000023.1 GCA_903928655.1 uncultured Bacteroidota bacterium | reverse complement strand
TATTTAAAGGAAAAACAAAAGTTACTATTTAAGAATGATAGTATTTATGGTGCATTTTTAGACAAATCAAATTTGCGTTTTTCAAAAGGAGAAAGTAATATTTTAGAAAAAACTACTGCAGAAACCCAACGCGGAACTATTGCCATACAGTTAAAACAATTGGAGCAAGACATTGAGATTATTAAACTACAGTTTAAATTACTTTTAAATTCTACTACTAATTTTATTCCTAATGAACCTAGTGTGAAAATAGATTTCGATTTAAGTAATGATAGTAATTTGGTAAACCAACATCCTTTTTTAAAAATTATTGAACAACAAAAAAAGATGTCAATTCTTAATTCCAAATTAGAGAAGTCGAAGCTGATGCCAGATTTAAGTATCGGTTATTATAACATGACAATGAAAGGTGCAGGTGCGGATAATAATATTTATAATTCGTCTACCAGATTTCAATCTGTGCAAGTTGGAGTAGGTATTCCATTATTTTTTGGTTCTCATAAAGCTAAAATAAATGCAGCAAAAATAAATCAACATATTTCAGAGAACTCCTATTTATTTGAAAGAAATAATTTGCAATTAGGTTATAAATCTTTAATAGCACAATATGTTACTAATATAGAAACAATGCGCTATTTTGAAAATATAGCCATAAAAAATGCTTCAATAATTTTTGAGACTGCAAATAAGCAATTCATGAATGGAGAGCTCAATTATTTAGAGTGGGTGATGCTAACCAACCAAGCAATCAGTATTCAATCTAATTACCTTGATGCTGTGAAAAACCTTAATGAAACTATTATCCAAATTAATTATTTAATCACTAAATAAAAAAACTAATGAAAAATATAATCATTTTATTTATAGGAACTTTTGTATTGTCATCATGTGGTGGAGAAAAAATACAAGAAAAAGAAACGCCACAAATCAAAATGGAAACAAATGTTTCACTAACAGATGCCCAATTTAAAAGTGCGAAAATTGAAATAGGAAAATTAGAAAAAAGAGAAATCTCTACTACTTTAAAGTTGAATGGTAAAATTGACGTGCCGCCACAAAATATGATTTCTGTAAGTATGCCATTAGGAGGATTTTTAAAATCTACAAAATTATTACCTGGTATGCATGTTAAAAAGGGTGAAGTTATTGCCACTATGGAAGATTTGCAATATATTCAATTGCAACAAGAGTATTTGATGGCGAAATCTAAGTTAACTTATTCTGAAAACGAATACAATCGTCAAAAAGAGTTAAATATTAGTAAAGCAAGTAGCGATAAAGTTTTTCAGCAAAGCGAAATGGAATATAAAACTCAAAAAATAACGTTAAGTGCATTATCTGAAAAATTAAGATTAATAAATATTAATCCAGAATCCTTAAACGAAGGTAGTTTATCACGTAGTATTAATATCTATTCTTCAATTGAAGGCTTTGTATCTAAAGTAAATGTAAACATTGGGAAATACGTAAATCCTTCTGATATTATTTTTGAATTAATAAATCCTTCTGATATCCATTTAAATTTAAAAGTTTTTGAAAAAGATTTAGATAAATTATCTATTGGGCAAAAATTAATAGCATTTAATAATAATCAATCTGACAAAAAATACCCCTGCGAAATTATTTTACTAAGTCAGGATTTATCTGAAGATAGAAGTGCTGATGTTCATTGCCATTTTGAGGCTTACGATAAAACTCTTTTACCTGGAATGTATATGAATGCAGATATTGAAATAAAAATGAATAATGTAGTTTCAATTAATGAAGATGCTATTGTTAGCCACGAGGGAAAATACTATATTTTTATTTCAATTGATAAAAATAAGTTTGAATTAGTAGAAATTAATAAGGGAAGTTCTGAAAATAATTTCACAGAAATAAATGCCTTAGATGGAAAAAATTTATTGAATTTAGCAGTTGTAACTAAAGGCGCTTATTCATTATTAATGCAGTTGAAAAATAAATCGGAAGAATAAGTGAATATAAAAATAACAAAAGGAGTTCAAATTATTGAACTTCTTTTTTAGTTTAAGAATTAATT
>CAIYSA010000022.1 GCA_903928655.1 uncultured Bacteroidota bacterium | reverse complement strand
CTTATCTAAAACATCTTTAGTAAGAGGTTTAATTAAAAAGGTAATATCTTTTGATATTTTTTCTGCTTTTAATTCATCTTCAGGGAAAATTGAAGATGTAAGAATAACAATTTTCGGATTATGAAGTTTAGATTCTAAATTTTTCTTAAAAAATTCAATAAATTGAAATCCATCCATTAATGGCATATTTAAATCCACAAAAATAATCTCGGGGTAATTTTTCGAAAAATCATCCCCCATTTCTATTATGTTAGTAAGGAATTCGATAGCACTTTTACCGCTAGTACAAATGTAATTTTTTTTAGAAAACAGATTTGATTCCATAATCTTTTCATTGATAAAATTATCTAAATCATTATCATCTAGTAACAAAATATTACGGTATTTATATTTAGGTTCCTTTCTTTTCATTATTAAAAAATTAAGAATATTTTTTTGTTAAAGTATATGAAAAATGTTTTAAAATTTCATTTTTATTTCTAGCCGAAAACAATAAAAAATCGTCCTTTTGTTTTGCTGTTATTTTACCATTTTTGTTATTAGTTTCTTGTTCAAGCACTTTAATTAAACTTAGGGCATTTTGATAATTATCTAATTTATCTAATTTAATTTTACGATAAATACTTTTCAAAATACTTAAAGCCATTTCAAATTCATTAAGTTGAAGATAAAAAACCACTAACGTAAATTTAATTTCAATATTAATATGGAAATAATCCTTAAAACTATTTTCATTAATAAGTTGTTGCAAACAATTAATAGCCTCCTTAATATTATTTTTATAATAATTAACCATTGCATCATAAATACCAATACAAACAGAAGAATGCATATCATTCATTTCCATGTTTTTGGAAGTATTTTCTACTTCAATTAATTCTTTTAGTCTACCAGTTTCTTGAATAAACGCTAATTTTGAAATTAAAAAAATTGGAGTGCAACACACATTTGTATAAAGTAATATATTTTGTAATTTGCTATTTACAGAGTCGTAAAATACGGCAGCCTGTTCTTTTCTGCCTATTTTATAGTAATATTCAAATGATAAAAAATCTAAGGCTGTTGTCCAATACTTATAACTTGATGATTCGGGTAATTCCTCGATAATTTTTAGGGTTTCTCTTAGTAATTCTTCAATACTCGAATTTTCAGGGCTGTCAATTTCACAAAATAAATATAATTGAAGATTAATTATATTTTTTATGATTTTTATCTGCCTAGATGGGTTTAAATCATGTTGTACGTTTATTTCTCTTTTAATAAAAAGAAGTTCATCCTTTAAATTTGAAACCCTTGAAAAATGATATTGACCCAATATCCTATTAAAATTACCCAGAATTTCTTCTGATTTTTCAATGGAAAGGCTATAAGCAATGTGCTTATTATATAATTGTGAGTAATAAAAATATTTATCTGTAAATAAATTAATTTTTTTAAATACGCTATAAACTGTTAGCAGCTCTCTATGCATATCATATTTAAGTAAATCACTTTCCATTTTTTCTAAATACGGAATAATGATTTCTCTTGGTTCAGTAAAACACATTTGAGGTAATATGTCTAACTTTTTAATAAGCTCTTCTCTTGTTACATTCATTTCAACCGACAAATGACTTTGGATTTTATCATATAATCTAGATTTTAAAACATAAAATGAATTTGCACTTAGTTTCAATTTTTCAATAATGATTGAATCACTAATTTTTTTTCTGTAAGAAACTAATAAGTATAAAGAGTTTTGCGCCTTATTTTTTATAAGGCTTTCCTCGATAGTTTTAAATAAACTGTCATCAAGGTGAGAAATTATGTTTTTTAATTTAAGCAACTACTAGGCTTTTTTATCGGTTTAGGTGTATTAATTTCCACAATTTATAACAATTTATAACAATTTACAAATTATTTATATGAAATATATATTAAATTTATTGAACGCTCACTATTACACTCCTAACCAAGAATTTTTGTTGCAAAATCAACACTACTATTTCAATTAGTTAATTTTAATAATTGCCCAAAAAATAAGAATGCTTGGTTTCCGTATTAATCCTATTTTTATCGATGATTTAAAAGATATGTTAGAAAAATAGAATTCCCTTTGTTAGACAACTAATTTTTCATAAATATTATAACCGTTTTTAATTAAAAGTAATTGGTTTTTTAAAATCACATTTGTTTTGATTACCTTAAAGAAATTAACAAAGGATAGTTAGGAATAAATTGAATTGATTCCTTTATTCACTAATTAAGTGATAAATTTGAGGTTTTAATTGTAAATACTTTAACTTATTTAGGTTTTTAATTTTAAGTTATTATTAAATAAAACAGACTTACAACTTGAAAATATTAAGTTTTAAATATGAAAAAAATATTAATGGTAGAAGATGATTTATTCATCTCGATGATAAACAAAAAGTGTTTAGAGCAACTTGGGCATAACGTTATATTGGTTGTTAGAAATGGGCTTGACGCAATAGAAGCGGCTAAAAATCTTAATCCTGATGTTATTCTAATGGATGTTAGGATTTCTGGTGAAATAGATGGAATAGAGGCGATGGAAGAAATTCGTAAATTTTCGGATGTTGATGTTATTTATATTTCAGGGGATTCTGACCCAGAAACACTTTTAAGAGCTGAAAATACTAAAATGCTTGGTTTCCGCATTAAGCCAATTTTTATTGATGATTTAAAAGATTTGCTAGCATAATAGAATTTTCATTTTAGTCTCCAATTTTAATACTAGAGCATATTTTATTTCGTCTCACTAATGAAATTAATCAAACGATAAAATTGTTTTTTCAATAATAGCAGCACATTCTAAAATTTGTTTATTAAAATAATTAACTAGCTTAGCTAAAGTAAATTTATTTTCATGATTGGTATCTAACTTAGAGAAAATAATGCAGAGTATTTTAAATTATTAAAACCAAAACTTTATTAATTGTTGAACTCAACTCATATTAAAATAATGTGCAATCCCGATTTTTTATCGGGAAATAAATCCTTTTACATTTTTATTTTTGTAATACTGTTTTGCTATAAAGCTAAAACACAAACCGAATATATAACTAATGGAAGTTTTGAACAAATAGATTCCTGTTATGGCAATACAGCAGGAATAGGATTTGATATTTTTGAATGGAGTGGCTGCAATGGCTGGAGTAATCCGAGAATGAGTAGCACTGATTTATGGTGTCAAAATCCAATTATCGGGACTGTAGTGCCACCATATATACCAACAATTGGATATCAAAATGCTAAAACTGGAAGTAACATGGCCGGAATTTTAGTAGGGATTGGTCCAAAAAATTCTTACTATGGTGAATATATTCAAAATAAATTATTAAGTACTCTTAAAAAAATTATTTATATAGTATAGAATTATATTTATCAAAAGGTTTTTCACCATGTACTATAAGTCAAATTGGAGTAAAATTTTCAAATACAAAATATTTTAATTCTTCATCTTATTGGTTTAATAATCAATTACCTGACGCTCAAAATAATTTAAATAATTTTATAATTGACACTTTAGGTTGGCAAAAAATACATATGGAATATTTAGCAAATGGCACTGAAAATTATGCAATAATTGGCAGTTTTTCAGATAGTTTGAAGCTTCAGTTTTTAACTCAAAATTTACAAATCTGTGATACAACGGGCAGAATTTATCCAGTGGTATATTTTTTTATTGATGATGTATCAATATTAGAAATGCAATACGTTGAACCTAAAATACCAAATGTTTTTAGTCCAAATAATGATGGTGTAAATGAAGCTTGGATTGTTGAATTTGAAGAAGAGGTTCAATGTATTATTTATAATCGCTGGGGAAATATTATTTACAATCAAAAAGATAAAAAGATCATTTGGAATGGAAATGATAATTGTGATGGTATATACTATTATATCATTAATTCCAACCGATATAACTACAAAGGGTTTATACAATTATTGAGATAAAACATTTTGTTTTAAAAATAATTGAAATATTAATCAAACGATAAAATTGTTTTTTCAATAATAGCAGCACATTCTAAAATTTGCTCTTTTGTTATTACTAATGGTGGTGCAAAACGAATAATATCACCATGGGTTGGTTTTGCTAACAAACCATTTTCTGCTAATTTTAAGCACACTTCCCAAGCAGAAATACCATTTTTTTCTTTGATGATAATGGCATTTAATAAGCCTTTTCCTCTAACTAAAGTAATTCTGTCCGATTTAATGTTTCGTAATTCTGTTCTTAATATTTCGCCTAACGTTTGCGCATTATCTGCTAATTTTTCATCTAACACAACTTCCAATGCTGAAATTGCTATTTTACAACCCAATGGATTTCCACCATATGTTGAACCATGTTGCCCTGGCTTGATACACATCATCACTTCATCATTTGTGAAAACACCAGAAACAGGATACATTCCACCAGATAAGGCTTTTCCTAAAATCAACATATCTGGTTTTACACCTTCATGATCACACGCTAACATTTTTCCAGTTCGGGCAATACCAGTTTGAACTTCATCAGCAATAAATAATACATTGGCAGCCTTACACATGTCTGCACAAATTTTTAAATAACCATCTTGTGGAACATAAACGCCTGCTTCACCTTGAATTGGTTCTACTAAAAAACCAACAACCGTATTATCTTTTAAAGCCTCTGCTAATGCAGAAATATTATCATAATGAATTGTTACAAAACCAGGCGTATAAGGACCAAAGTTTTTACGTGCATCAGGGTCGGTACTTGCCGATACAATTGAAATAGTTCTACCATGAAAATTACCTTCGCATACAATTATTTTAGCAGCATTTTCAGCAACACCTTTTTTTTCGTAACCCCATTTACGGGCTAATTTCAAAGCAGTTTCTACAGCTTCAGCACCCGTATTCATTGGTAAAACTTTATCGAAACCAAATAAATTGGTTGCAAATTTTTCATATTCGCCCAATACATTATTATGAAATGCACGCGATGTTAAAGCTAATTTTTGTGATTGTTCAATTAATGTTTTTATGATTTTTGGGTGGCAATGCCCTTGATTTACCGCACTGTAAGCAGATAAAAAATCATAGTAACGTTTGCCATCAACATCCCAAACAAAT
>CAIYSA010000021.1 GCA_903928655.1 uncultured Bacteroidota bacterium | reverse complement strand
TTTCTTTTTCATTAAAAATTTTTACAGCGTTCAAGGGATCACCAATGTAAATTGGATTTTTAAACTTTTTGGTTTTTACGAGACGTTTATTTTTTAAAAGTAAACAGGGAATAACTCTTGCGCGTAACATGAAATAAAAATAATATCAAAAATATACATTATAATCTAATAAATCCGTCACCGCTTTCTTTATCTTTGTCTTTTAGTTGAAATATGAAAAAGAAAGAAACACTTGTCTTATTTGTTGCTGATTACCCGAATCCGAAAGGGGAGCCATTTTTAGAGGAGGAACTTAAGATTATTGCACCTCTATACAAGCGCGTATTTTTAATTCAGACAAGTCATACTGATTTTGATTCAGCTACTACGTTGTTTTTACCCTCCAATGTTCATGTTTTTGCTTTGGTTACTAATAAACCTATTTCTGTTTTTAATAAATGGAAAGGTTTCTTTACGTTTTCTTTTTTTTACCAATTATTTCTTGCGAAATTTAAGCATAAAGCTACTTTTGCATTATCATTATTAAAGTTGATTAATTATTATTCAACTAGTTCCGAGGAAACGATTAAATTTTTACAACGCTTTATTAGACAGGAGGAAATTGATTTAAAAAACACCTTGTTTTACGCTTATTGGTGTGATGAACATACCTTTGCTTTAGCAAAGATGAAGCGTGATTTTTTTGATTTTGAATTTGTTACGCGTGCACATGGTTGGGATTTGTATTTTGAAAGACATACGGAAAAGTTTTTGCCATATAGAGAATTTATTTTTAAATATGCCAGAACTATTTTTCCAATTTCCAAAGATGGGAGACGTTATTTATTTAATAAGCGATTGTGTTCGCATCCAGAAAAAGTAATTACTTCTTTTTTAGGTGTTCAACCCATTAAACAAAATCCAAATTATCAACAGATTGAAAAAATTAGTTCAGTTACAAAAACATGGGAAATACTCACTCTATCCCATATTAATCATGTTAAGCGCTTGGATAAATTGGTAGATGCCTTATCCCAATTACCTGACGATTTTCATGTTGAATGGCATCATATTGGTTGGGGGGAACCCGCCTTTGAGATGGATTTCAAACAATTTGTGAAACATACAACTAAGGATCATTCAAATGTAAAAGTGATTTTTCATGGAATGTTTTCCAAATCGCAAGTACAGTCTTTTTTAGAAAACCAACCAATTGATGTCGTTGTAAATTGTAGCGATACGGAAGGAATACCTGTTTCTTTGATGGAGGCAGCTTCCGCTAGTATTCCCGTAATTGCCTTTAATGTGGGAGGTGTGCCAGCAATTATTCGCAATAACTACAATGGTATCTTGTTGGATTCTAGTTTACAGAATCCAAACATACTGTTGCGAGATGCTTTAGTTTCGTTTTTTACGCTGCCATTTGCGGAACGCTGGCAGATGTCTCAACATGCAAAAAAACTTTGGGAAACAGAATTCAATGTAACGACCAATTTTAATCAATTTGCGACTTATTTACAAGATAGTGTCTCTAATGCATCTCCTTATTTAGTATGTGCCCGTTGTTTGGTGAACAGTAATGTGCATCCAGCGATTGTATTAAATAAATATGGTGAGTGTGATATCTGTGAGATTATCGATGCTAAAAATGAAAATTTAGCACAACAAAATAA
>CAIYSA010000020.1 GCA_903928655.1 uncultured Bacteroidota bacterium | reverse complement strand
TTGATTTAACATCAGAAAAAAGATATACGCTATCAGAATCTACTAAGAAATTAATTAAAAGTTTAGATGATGTTTTATATTTAAAAGTTTATTTACAAGGTGATTTTAATCCAAGTTTTACTCGGTTAAAAAATGAAACAAAAGAATTATTAGATGAATATGTATCTTATTCGGATGGCAATATTGCCTACGAATTTATCAATCCACTCGATAATCCAAGTAAAGAAGAAACTGATAAATTAGAAAAACAAATTTATACTAAAGGCATTATGCCTGAACAAATAATAGATAAAACATCTCAAAAAACATCGGAAACACTTATTTGGCCGGGCGCAATTGTTACTTACAAAGGCAAAGAAACTGTATGGCAAATATTTCAACGTCAAATTGGAATTGACCAAGAAAATAGCATAAATAATTCAGTTCAAGAATTAGAATATGGTTTATCAAATAGCATAAGAAAAACGCAACTTACAAAAAAACCAGAAGTATTATTTATTGAAGGCCACGATGAATTAGACACACTGCATGGTGCTGATTTTATGTCTTCGTTAACAGAATATTACAATGTTTCTCGCGTCAATATTAATAATAAACTTTATGCTTTAAAAGGTGCGGATGCCATTGTAATTGCGCGACCAGATTCTGTTTTTGACGAAAAAGATAAATTTATTATTGATCAGTTTATTATGCATGGCGGCAAAGCACTTTGGTTGATTGATCCTGTTTATATAAACCGCGATACATTAATTAAACGTGGTTACACACTTGGTTTTAAAAATGAATTAAACTTAGATGATATTTTATTTAAATATGGCGTAAGATTAAATCCTGTTTTAGTTCAAGACTTACAATGCTCTCGCATACCAGTAAATGTAGGGTTAAAAGCTGGTCAACCAGATTTTCAATTGTTTCCATGGATTTATAACCCATTACTTTTACCAACGACTAATCATCCAATCGTAAAAAACTTAGATTTAATTAAAACAGAATATATTGGAACCATTGATACATTAAATACTAAAAATGTAAAAAAAACGATATTACTTCAATCCTCTAAATACACAAAAACACAACCAACACCCGCTCGTATTTCTTTAGCAATTATCAAAAACAAACCTAATGAAGTACAATATCAAAATTCATTTCAAAATGTAGCTTGTTTGTTAGAAGGAACATTTCAGTCGCTTTATAAAAATAGAATTTCCTCAACATTCATGAATGATTCGGCTTATAATTATTTAGCAGAAAGTAAACCTACACGAATGATTGTTGTTGCAGATGGGGATATTGCTAAAAATGAATACCAAAGAAGTACAGGCATGATTTATCCTTTAGGTTACGATATATATAGCAAACAACAATTTGCTAATAAAACCTTTTTACTTAATTGTATGAATTATTTATTAGACGATCAAGGTTTATTGCAACTCCGTTCTCGAGAAGTAAAACTAAGATTACTCGATAAAAAGAAAATAGCAACTCAAGAAACTAAGTGGAAATTAACCAATGTTTTATACCCACTTTTAGGCTTAATTTTATTAGGCTTATTGCAATTTTATATCCGTAAGAAAAAATATTCCATTTAATAATTTACCATGAAAAAATCGTCCCTTTTAATTATACTCATTTTATCAATTTTAGCTGGTATTTCTATTTATGTTTATAAAACAAAAAACGGAAACTCAACTTTAAATAAAGAAGCTAGTAATTTTAAATACAAAGATACCGCTCAAGTAGATAAAATATTTATAGCCGATAAAGATGGTAAATCGTTAATGCTCGAACGCGTAAAAGGAATTTGGATGGTTAACAATACCTACAAAGCTCGTCCGGATATTATGGAAACCTTATTAAGAACAATTGCCTCAGTTGAAGTGAAATCACCAGTATCTAAACTAAGTAGAGAGAATGTAATAAAAGTTTTAGCTTCAAAATCTGTTAAAGTTGAAATCTATAATAATGGAAATAAAGTAAAACAATTTTATGTTGGCCATACAACACAAGATCATTTAGGAACATATATGTTACTAACAAATCCTGAAACTGACGAAAATTATTCGGAACCTTTTATTACACATATACCAGGATTTGAAGGCTTTTTAAACACACGTTTTATTACAGATGAATTGGATTGGAGAGATAGACTTGTTATGAGTATTAGACCGCCACAAATTAAATATATTAAAATGGATTTACATGAAATACCTGATTCATCGTATATCATAGATTTAATAAGTATGCAACGTTTTACAATAAAAACTCTGAAAGGAAAAAATGTACCCTTTGAGGAAGATAAGATTAAACAATTTATTGCCTACTTTTTAAATATTAATTGTGAAAATGTATTAGACGAAAAAAGTAATTTAGTTGATTCTCTTTCAAAAAGAGCATTGCCATTTGCAACAATCACAATCACAGATAGAGATTCGAAAACGCAGAGCATTCAATTGTTTCATAAACAACCAAACAGCAGTAAAAATGAGCAATACGGCATTGATTACAAATATGATCCAGATAGACTATATATTAAATACAACAATAACAAATCATATGGCTTAGGTCAATATTATGTTTTTGGTAAAATTTTACAAACCTATGGCTATTTTATGCCAAAGAAGTAAAATTATAAAACAGGATAAATGTTAAAAAAAAGTGTATAAGTAGCTCCATCATTTTAGGGAATACCATTCTCATATTATTAAATTTGATAGATTAAAAACATAACATATGAACTTTGTCGTACCATCAGCTTTATTATTAAAACATTTAAAATCAATTAATGGTGTTATCAATACAAGTAACACTATTCCTATTTTAGATTGCTTTTTATTTGAACTAAGTAGCGATTCTTTAACTTTATTTGCTAGTGATATGGAAACAACCATTACTACAAATATAAAAGTTGAATCAAGCGAAAATGGCAGTATTGCTATTCCTGCAAAAACTTTATTAGAAGCATTAAGTAATTTACCCGACCAACCAATTTCTTTTATTATTGACACTAAAAAATTTAGTGCAAAATTAAAAACAGTAAATGGTGATTATACGTTAACTGGTCATAATGGTGATGAATACCCAAAACTTCCTAAAGTAGAATCTGCTACATCCGTAATTATTAAAAGCGATGTATTAGCAAATGCTATTAATAAAACTATTTTTGCTACCGGTAATGATGATTTAAGACCCGTAATGAGTGGCGTGTTTTGTCAGTTTAATGAAGAAAACACCGTATTTGTAGCAACTGATGCTCATAAACTTGTTCGTTATACACGTAATGATGCTAAAGCTGGTGCATCAGCTTCATTCATTATCCCAAAAAAACCTTTAAATGTTTTAAAAACATTATTGGCTGGTGTTGATGATGCGATAAAAGTAGAATTTAATAAAACAAATGCTTATTTCAATTTTGGAAATATCAATTTGGTATGTCGTTTAATAGATGGAAAATATCCAAACTATGAAGCGGTTATTCCAAAACAAAATCCAAACAAACTAACGGTAGATCGCTTAACATTATTAGGTGGTATTCGTCGTGTGAGTGTTTTTGCTAACAAAGCAACTCACCAAATACGTTTAAAAATTGCAGGAAGTCAATTAACACTTTCTGCTGAAGATTTAGATTTTGCAAATGAAGGGCACGAAACCTTAATATGTACTTACATTGGCGAAGACATGGAAATTGGATTCAACTCTAAATTTGTGTTAGAAATGCTTTCTAATTTAGATAGCGATGAAATTACAATTGAAATGAGTGCTCCAAATCGCGCAGGAATTATTGTTCCAACTCAAAAAGCAAATCCTGCAGAAGATGTATTAATGCTTGTAATGCCAGTGATGTTAAATAACTAATCATTATAAAAAAAATATAAGTCCCGCAACATTCATTTGAATTTGCGGGATTTTTTTTGACTATAATTTATACAGCATTTTCAAATTTATTAAACAAATAAAAATTATTTACACATTTTCAATAATTTTTTTACCCAAATTTCTGGAGAAATAGATTTTGATAATTCGTTCGATTGTTTACTCATCGCTATTAATTGAGCAGCATCTAATTTTATAATTTTTTTCAAAGCCTGTTTAATACTCAACACATGTTCTGCTTCAAATTCAAAACCGTTTTTTCCTTCAATTAAAAATTGTTCTTTCGCCCCTATTCTATTACTTAAAAGCAAAGGAAAGCCTGAAGCTGCAAACTCATGCACCACAACTCCCCAAGGCTCTTTTCGACTAGGCAAAATAAATACACCTGTTTGTGCTGTGTAATAATCAATATCTTTTGGTTGTACAAATCCAAAATGTTTTATTTTAGGATGCTTTATTGGTTCAATATCGCCAATTCCCAAACACCATAATTCCCACTCGTTTGGTTGCTCATTTTGTAATTCAATAAACGCCTGCCAAAGTTCGGTAACGCCTTTAAAATCATAATATCTTCCAACATATAAAAAACGTTTCGGGAAATTAAGTTCTTTTTCTGCTTTTTGATTTTGATATATTTTTTCGAATAAATTTAAATCACAACTGTAAAAACCTTTCTCAATATTGCTTTCTTTAAAACCTAAATTTAGCACATACTTTTTTTGTATTTCACCTGGAACCCATGCGCGAGAAAATGTTTTTAATAACGTAAATCTGCTTAAAATCATGGCCACACGTTGTTTCAAATCCCCTCGCCAATGCGTGTCGCACGTCATAATGGTTGGAATGGTTTTAAAATAACGTTTTGAAATTTTTAAATAGTCTTTATCAATCCAACCACTACAAATAATAACTGTTGGATTAATTTCTTTAACTAAATTTTCTAAACCATTATAATCATAATCAGTTTTTGAGTAAATTTTTAACTTATTGTTTTCCGAAAAGTTAAATGGGGCTTCTTTATTTACAGGCCACCGAATTATATGTACCTCACCATGTTCGGCTAATTGCCTACAACATGCTAAAAAATATTCAGCAATTTCAGTATATAAAAATAAAAATCTCATTGAGGCTAAGGTAAAATAAAAAATCCATCCGCTAGCTAGCGAATGGATTTAACACAAATAATCTACTAAATTTATTTTTTAGCGTAACGAGTTTTAAATTTATCAATACGTCCAGCTGTATCAACTAACATATGTTTACCAGTATAAAACGGGTGAGAAGTCATTGAAATATCTAATTTTACTAATGGATATTCAACACCATCTTCATGTACAATAGTATCTTTAGTATCGGAACAAGATTTTGTTAAAAAAGTATATCCGTTAGACATATCTTTGAATACAACTAAACGGTAATTTTCTGGGTGAATTTCTGCTTTCATTTTATTTTAAATTATATTATTCGAAATTTTGGAAGGCAAAGATAATAAAAATCTTTTATTAACAATACTTTTTTTAAAAATAT
>CAIYSA010000019.1 GCA_903928655.1 uncultured Bacteroidota bacterium | reverse complement strand
TTTACTAAATAATAAACACTAATAATTTGGCTTTGGTTACTAAATGCAGAATTTACAAAAAAATCGGTTGTGTAAAAATGAGATACTATTTCAATATTTAAATTTAACTCTTCCTTAAATTCTCTCATTAAGCATTCTTTTGTTCCTTCTCCATACTCTAAACCACCACCCGGAAACTTTGTAATGTTATTCCCTTTTATATATTCGTCAGATACTAAAACTTGATTGTCTTGAATTAAAATACCATAAACTCTAACATTAATATGTTTCATAAAGCAAAACTACGTTTTAAGATTGAGGAAAAATTAAAACTATAAAAAGGTTATGAACTACTTTTTACTGAAATAGTTAAAATTGGTAGTAATACCAAATGTATGGGCATTGCCAGTTAAAGCATATTTTGAAAACCCATAGTTTAAATGAAATTTATATATTTTTAAACCAAAACCAACCGATAAACCGCTTGCAGATTTTTTATCGGGTAAGGCCATTTCTTTTCCAGTTTTAAAGTTATAGGCAACCCTAATATTAAAGTTTTTAGATAAAACAATTTCCGTTCCAATTACAATGTGCCTTCCAAATTTATCCAACCCGTTTCTAAATTTATCATTCCTTATTTCCTTTTTTGTTTTAACAATAGGTTTATTTGTAAACGGGTCAATATTACTATTTTGATCCTGAGGATTTACATAAGTTAAGTCCCATTTTAAAAGTTGATCATATAATGCAATCAATCTAAAGGGTGCTTTTGCCACTTTTTTACTAATTCCAATTTGAAAATCAGAAGGCAATTTTTCCTTATCCCCTGTTCCACTATAAGTTCGCCATTGTTTTCCGTAATTTTTAGCTAATAAGGTTATGGTTAAGTTATTTTTATTATGATAAGTTAAACCAACATCCACAGCACTACCAAGTGAATAATAACTTTCGTAATGCGAATAAATAGTTTTTAAAGTAGCGCCTATCGAAAGTGTACTATCAGCATTTAATGGTTTGGCAATACTTAAATTTAGAGAGTAATCTGCTGCTTTAAAGGTTCCTGTTTTTTCATCATAATCATCTCTTCCATCAAATTTTCCGTAATTAAAATATTGCAATCCTGCTCCAAATGTAAAATGTTTTTTAATTTGTTGAGCATACATAAAATTACCATAATTTAAATCGGCCACATAATTCACATAATTAAATGCCAATTGCCTCGTCATAGAAGGATTTAAAAGTGCAGGATTATTGTAAGATAAATTGACATCATCATCCCAAATAGCATTTGTTGCACCACCTAAAGCAGCTGAACGAGCAGGAATTTGCAAATCTAAAAAACGAAATACTTTTGTGCCACCAATTTGAGCAAAGGTTGTATTTACAAAAATCACGAAAATATAAATGCCTATTTTTTTCACTTTGTATAATTACGGAAAATAATGTAAATTATTGCTTAAGGCTATTAAAAATAATTAAAACTATTCCGAAACTCTCATTTCTTCAATCATTAATTGGATAGTGGTTTGTCCTCTAAACTCATTTTCTTTTATTTTGTAAACAATGTCAAGTGGGATTTTACGTTGCAAAAAGTTCAAAAAATCGCCTTTATTAAATGCTATTGCTTCAATTTTAGTTAATTGAGAGTTTGGCTGATACACTTCTAATTTTAAATGGTTTTGCCCTACAATTTTCGCAAAACCCGAATCTAAAACGCCTCTGCTACAAAAAACAGGAGTCATATTATGAGGTCCGTGAGGTGCAAATTGTTTTAAAATACGAAGCAGTTTATCATTGATATCATCAAACTTTAACTCTAAATCAATTTCAACGGTTGGTACTAGCATTTCTTCTTTTATGGTTCGAGAAACTTCATGTTCAAAAGCATCAACAAATGCTTTTACATTTTCCGGTTTCATTGTTAAACCTGCCGCAAATTTATGTCCACCAAACTGATCTAATAAATGACTGCAATTTTCAATAGCAGTATAAACATCAAAATCCTTAACGCTGCGTGCCGAACCAGAAACTACACCATTAGAAAGTGTTAAAACAATGGTTGGTTTATAAAATTTTTCAATTAACCGAGAAGCAACAATTCCAACTACGCCTTTGTGCCAATTTGGATTGTATATCACCACCGATTTTTTAAAGGGGGTTATTGGATCGAGTTCTAAAGTTTCAATTGCTTCATCGGTAATACTAACATCCAAATCTCTACGGTGTAAATTGGTATCATTTATTTTTACAGAAAACGCAGAAGCTTCTTCAGGAGAAGAAATTAATAATTCAACAGCTTTTGAACCATGTTCAATGCGACCTGCGGCATTAATGCGCGGTGCAATAGTAAACACAAGCGTACTAATATCTAACTCTTTATTATCTGCTTTTCCAAATGCTAATAAAGATTTAATTCCCGGTCTTGGATGTGAATTTAATTGTTTTAATCCAAAATGTGCTAATACTCTGTTTTCATCAGTAATAGGAACTACATCAGCAGCAATACTTGTAACTACTAAATCTAAATAATTATAAACTGTTTCAATATCAATTTCATTTTTTATACAATAAGCCTGAGCTAATTTAAAACCAATACCACAACCCGCTAATTCTTTAAATGGATACGGACAATCTATTTGTTTTGGATCTAAAACTGCAATTGCATTCGGAATTTCGTCGCCTGGTAAATGATGATCACAAATAATGAAATCTACATTTCGTTCATTGGCATAATCTATTTTATCATTGGCTTTTATGCCACAATCTAATGCGATAATTAAAGAATAGTTATTTTCTTTAGCATAATCAATACTTTTAAAAGAAATGCCGTAACCTTCGCTGTATCTATCAGGAATATAATATCGTATATCCTTAATGTAAGATTTAAAAAAGCTGTAAACCAAAGCAACAGCAGTGGTTCCATCGACATCATAATCTCCGAAAATTAAAACTTTTTCGTTATCTGCAATGGCTTTATCTATCCGATTAATAGCAGTTTCCATCCCTTTCATTAAAAAAGGATTATGCAACGTATCTAAGCTTGGACGAAAAAAAGTTTTTGCCTCATCAAAAGTAGAAATACCTCTTAATGCTAATAGTTTGGCAACTGTTTCATCAACTGCTAAGTTCTCTTTTAATTCAGAAACTACCTCAGCAGAATAATGATGATGTGTTAGCCATTTTTTTTTCAAAGTTTCGCGATTAAAAATTCATAAATTACAGTTTCGAATGGTATTAATTAAATATATTAAGCAATATTATGGTAAACCGACATAATATCATCGTCATCTTCCATTTTATTAATCATTTTTTCAAATTCCACTTCTTGCTCATCCGTTAATGCTTTTGAAGTATTAGGAATAAATGTTTTTATTGTTTCTTTAACTGTATATTTTTTTTCTTCTAAACCAGCTTGCATTAAACCAAAATCATTAAAAGCAACTTGTACAATTAACTCATGTGTTTCATCATCCCAAGTTAATTCTTCAGCACCAAAATCAATTAAATCTAATTCAACATCATCTTTATTTAAACCTGTTGAATCGATTTTAAATAAGCCCTTACGGTCAAACATAAAACTTACCGAACCAGTTGTACCAACCGAACCGTTAGATCTGCTAAAATATAAACGTAAATTTGCGATTGTACGCGTTGGGTTATCTGTTGCGCATTCTACAAGCACAGGCACACCATAAGGACCATAACCTTCATAAATTACCTCATCATAACTTCCTGTATCTTTTTCTGAAGCACGCTTAATAGCAGCATCAATATTTACTTTTGGCATATTAACAGCCTTGGCATTCGCAATACAAATTCTCAAACGTGGATTTAAGTCGGGAGTTGGTCCACCGGCTTTAACAGCCATTACAATTTCTTTTCCAATTTTAGTAAACTGCTTAGCCATTTTAGCATAGCGTTTGAACATCGTTGCTTTGCGGGTTTGAAATATACGTCCCATAATTAAAATCTTAAATATTTATAATTCGACAAATTTAGTATAAAAAACAGCATAGTTTTAAATACATTTACCCAAAATATCAACTATAATGATTTCTAATCAAAACCTAAGTGTTTTTCAAATACATATAATTTTACCCGAAATTTTTACTCGAAGTTTTGCGGCTTTAATTCCTCAACAAAGAGAAAGGGTAAATCAATTACTTGAAGAACAAGTCATTTTAAACTATGCTTTAGATATGAATCGCCAAAATTTATGGGTTACATTAAAAGCAAAAAATCAACTAGAAGTGATGGATATTTTGTCCACATTTCCAATTATTAAGGAAGTTAAAGTTGATATTTTTGAGTTGGCGTTTTTTGATACTGCGCCAATTGGATTACCAAATTTAATAATGAACTAAGAAATAGCCTTTAAACTTAAATCTAAACTTTTAACATGGTGAGTTAAAGCACCAACTGAAATAAAATTTACGCCGCATTTAGCATAATTGGCAATAGTTTTTTCGGTAATGCCACCAGAACTTTCAATTTCGAAAGAATTTCCAATTAATGCAACTGCTTTTTTAGTATCCGCAATAGAATAATTATCAAGCATAATTCGCTGGAATCCACCTTTTTTTAAAACGAGTTTCACATCGTTTAATGTTCTGGTTTCAACCTCTATGGGCAATTTTTTTTTGGTTTTTTTCAAATAAGTGTGAGTTGCTTCAAGAGCTTCAATTATTCCGCCAGCAAAATCTATATGATTATCTTTAATCATAATCATATCATATAAGCCAAAACGATGATTAGCACCACCACCAATAACGACAGCCCATTTTTCGAAAAACCGAAAGTTTGGAGTTGTTTTACGAGTATCAATTACTTTAGCATTTGTACCTTTGCATAAACTTTGTAAATAATTAGTTTTGGTTGCAATGGCACTCATTCGCTGCATTACATTTAATACTAAACGCTCGGCAGTTAGTAATTTTTGGGTATTTCCTTCAATTAAAAAAGCAATGTCGCCAACTTTTACATGGCTTCCATCTTTTATTAATTCAGTAAATTTAAATTTAGGGTCTATGATTTTAAAGATTAGTTTAGCAGCTTCAACGCCTGCTAATATTCCATTTTCTTTAACTAATAAATGGCATTTTCCTTTTTGAAGTTTTGGTATGATTGCTAATGCAGAATGGTCGCCGTCACCAACATCTTCTTGTAAGGCACTTTTTACAAATTGGGATAAACTAAAATGTTTTTTGTGAAATTGAATGTAATTACTCATTTTCAATTCTAAACTGCGAAATTAAATTTCCTCTTACTAAAATAGAAACTCTAAATTTCCCATTAACAGTATCAATTGTACCTGTAATAAATTGTTGATTGCCGTTTACGATGCTAGTATGAGATGTTTGATAGCCTTTTACTTTATTTTTACTAAAAAAATCTTCAATAATAGCTTGAGCTTGCGATTTACTCACTAAATCCTCTTGTGTTAGCACTTTTATTGAAACTCTATCTGAAAATATTTTCACTAATTCAACGGTATTACCTTGTTTTAAGGATGCCGAAATTTCATCGTTTATATCTTCTATTGTAAAAGAAAATGAAAACAGACTAATTAATAATATTGTTAAAAACTTCATTACTTTGTAAATTTAAATAAATATTTACAAATATTATGCCTAAAATAATTTAATTTCCCTAAACATGAAAATTCTTTTAATTCAAATAGAAAAAACCAATGATTCGTATCTAAATGAAGGTATTAAAATATATACAGAACGCCTCAAAAATTATGTTTCCCTAAGCGTTGAAACCATTACAATGAATAAAGCAGTAAGGCAAAAACCATTTGAGGAACAAAAAAAAGCGGAAGCTATAGAAATTGAGAAACTATTATTACCTGGTGATTTTTTAGTATGTTTAGATGAGCACGGAAAACAATTAAAATCAACATTATTTGCAGATTTCTTAAACAAAAGAATGGTTTCTGGTTGCAAACGACTGGTTTTTTTAATTGGTGGGCCTTTTGGTATAGAACAATCCATTTTAAAAAACAGTTCTTACGTGATGTCATTTTCGGATATGACGTTTTCCCATCAAATGATTCGTTTATTTTTTTGTGAGCAACTTTATAGAGGATTTTCTATTCTTAAAAATGAAAAATACCATCACGAATAGGTCGCTAAATTATTAATTTTAAAAAACTACTTTTTAGAAGAAACGCCAAGCATTGCAATAAATAGCCATCCTGCTATAAAGAATATTCCACCAATTGGCGTTATTGGACCAAGAAAAGAAAGCCAATCAGCATGAAATAAATGACGAGTGCATAAAAAATAAAGGGAACCAGAAAATAATACAATACCTGTTAAAAAGCAATTATACGCCCAGTTTAAATATTTGCTTGAGTAGTTTTTTGACAATAATAAAACAGTTAACATCGCAATTGTGTGATAAATATGATATTTTACGCCGGTATCAAATCCATTAACTTGGTCAATTGTAATTAAACCAGTTTCTATTTTGCTTTTTAAAAAGTGTGCGCCTAAAGCGCCTAAAGCAACTGCTATTGAACCTAAAACACCAATGGTAATTAATTTTTTATCTTTCATTTACTAAATTATTTATTTTCAATATATTTTATAAACTCATCGCGTGTTTCTTGAAACTGAAACTCACTCACTAAATTTTTCGCATTTTCTTTATCAACTAAAGTATTAAATGCCGATTTCATTACCTCAATTCTTTCGCGATCGTGACTAAATAATGCTACAATTTTTTGAGCTTGAATTGTATTTATACAACTTGAAACTAATTGTTTTTTTGCAACTATTGTTTTTTCGTTTTCATATTTTTTTTCCTTTATTGCTGCTATCAATTCATTAAACTTTGAATCCGAAATTGCTATTTTACAATTCAAATTATTTTGTTTTATAACGGCTTGTTCATCTTGCAAAAAACGAGCAAACGCATCCTTCATGGATTGATATTTTAACGCAGGCACTAAAATATTTATATTTTGTTTATCCGTAACATGTGGAAAGCCTTTTTTAGCACTATTTAAAATATCCATCTCTAAATTTAGTGAGGAAATCAATTGGTTTAATTGAATTGAGGTATAGCAATTATTCTCCAAAATTGTATTTAGATAAATTAATACAACTTCATCATCATTACATTTTTTAAATAAATTGAGAGCGTAATTTATTTCTTTATCGGATAAATCTACTGTACATTTTTTTTCTTCCTTATTATAATTATTAAAAAAAACTGGTTTATTATTTTTTGCCTGATATAGATCTCCATAAATACTATTATCCACTAATGGAACAATTTCTTTAGGTGCTTCCGGAACATTTGGAATAGCTGGGGCTGATGGTTCTTCAATAGAGTTAAATGTTAATTTATTAGCAGTTTCGGTAAACACATAAGTAAACTCTTTATTAATATATTTATCTGCAATAAAAAAGGAATCAACCAAAATCATTTCCTTATTATTTAAATTTTTAGATATTTTTACTTTCTGCCAACCAGTACTTAAATTAAATGCTTTAACATTAGATTCGGGAACTTTGTTTGCAATTTCGTCATTAAGAGTTAGAGTAAAAACCTGTCCTACATTGCTAAAAACAACTAATGAGTTTGTTTGGCTTTTAGTTAACAAAGCTAAAAACACACATAAAACAATTGTTATTTTTTTAATAAACATATAATCTTTCTTTAAGTAACAAATTTAATTTATTTTTGCGGTAATTACATCTTTAATGAATGATTAAACAATTTTCATTTATTACTAAAATACGCAAATAAAATGAGTAAAATTTTAATTATTGGGGCAGGCCGCTCATCGTCAAGTTTAATAAATTATTTCCTGTCAAATGCGAAACAATATAATTGGCATATTACCATTGCAGATGCTAATAAAAAAGCTGTAGAATCTAAAATTAGTGAATATAATGACGTTGCCACTGCAGTTGAATTTGATGTAACAAATACAACTTTAAGAGAGAAATTGATAACAGAATCAGATTTTGTTGTGTCGATGCTACCTGCTTTTATGCATGGAGATGTTGCAAAGGATTGTGTAAGGCTTGGAAAACACATTGCAACAGCAAGTTATGTGAGTAATGAAATGAAAGAATTAGATGCTGAAGCAAAGAGAAAAAATCTTTTATTGTTGAACGAATGTGGTTTAGATCCTGGTATTGATCATGCTTCGGCAATGCATGTTATTCATAAAATACAAGCGAAAGGTGGCAAAATAAATAACTTTCAATCATTTTGTGGTGGTTTGGTTGCGCCCGAAAGTAATGATAATCCGTGGGGATATAAATTTAGTTGGAATCCAAGAAATGTAATATTAGCAGGTCAAGGCACCGCTCAATTTATTGAAGACGGACATTTAAAATTCATTCCGTACAATCGCTTATTTACTCAAATTTGCACTATAAATGTTGATGGATATGGAAGTTTTGACGCCTATGCAAATCGGGATAGTATTGGATACAAAGAACCTTACGGATTAACAGATGTGAAATCAATGTTACGAGGTACGCTTCGCCAAACAGGTTATTGCAAGGCATGGAATGTGTTTGTTAAATTGGGGTTAACAGACGATTCTTATAAAATAAAAAACTCAAATTCACTTAATTATACGTCTTTATTACAATCATTTTTACCAACAGGAAATGGGACAGTAAAAGAAAAATTAATTTCTTTTATGGGTAAAGAAATAGATGAAGAAATTATTAGCATGTTGGATTTTTTAGAATTATTTAATAATAAACCAATTATTTTAAAAGAAGGATCACCAGCAGAATTATTACAAAGTTTATTAGAAGAAAAATGGTTACTAAAACCAGGAGATAAAGATATGATTGTGATGCAACATTTATTTGAATACGAATTAAATGGTGAGTCAAAAAAACTAACATCCTCTTTGGTAGTAATTGGCGACGATGAAGTGCATACTGCTATGGCAAAAACAGTTGGTTTACCATTAGCAATTTCTATTAAGAATTTTTTAACTGGAAAATTCAAATTGTATGGTGTTCAAATTCCAATTGTAAAAGAAATTTACGAACCATTGTTACTTGAACTTGAAACTTTAGGTATTAAATTTATAGAAAAAGAATTGTAGTTATAAATTACTTATTAGTGAACGATAAATAATCTTGTAGAATAATCGTTGCACTAATCATATCAACGGTATCTTTATTGGCTCTATCTTTACGTTTTAAACCACCCATTAACATAGCTTGATGCGCCAGTGTTGAAGTAAAACGTTCATCATAACGTGCAATTTTAATATTTGGAAATTTACGAGTAAGGTGTGTGACAAAAGGTTCAATAAAACGCGCACTATCGGAAGCTTCATTTTGAAGTGTTTTTGGTTCACCAACAACAATACATTCCACTTGTTCCTTAGCTAAATAGGCTTCTAAATAGGAAATTAAATCTTTGCTATGTACAGTTGTTAAACCTGTTGCTATTATTTGTAATATATCCGTTACAGCAATGCCAACGCGTTTGCTTCCATAATCTATTGCTAAAATTCTTGCCATATATGAAACAAAGGTAACTTGTTTTATAAATAAATGAAATAATAAAACGAATGTGTTTTATTTTGTACTTTTAATCGAGAATTTAAATTTAATAAAATGACTGCATTGTTTTTAGAAACTTCAACAAGTTCGACAAAAGAAGATATTTTTATTTTTTTAGGATTTATAGAATTTCTTATTGGAGTCGTTCAGATAATTGGCGCCCTTGTTCGCACCATTGGTGCTATTATTTATAAGAAGAACATAAAACTACTTTTAATGTACTGGTTACTAGTAGCAATTTACAGTTTAGTACTATACTTCTTCGTGAAATTTAATTATGACATTTTTATTTGGATTCCTTTTGCTATACTCATTGCCATTTGGTATTGGATAAAAATTGTTTTTACAAAAAAAACAAAAGAATTTTTTGCACCTTAAGTTTAAAATCTAAAACTAACTATCATAGAATGTTATTGCCGTTATTCCTTTATAAAATAAATTAAAATGCCTCACTTTATCAAATCACTTTCATTTGCAATTAATGGACTAAAATTAGTTTTAAAAGAAAAGCATATTAAAATTCATCTTTTAATAACGTTACTAGTTTTAACTGCTGGGTGCTATTTTAAAATAAGCCATACAGAATGGTACGCTATTTTAGTTTGCATAGGTATAGTTTTATCTCTCGAAATTATAAATACCGCCATTGAGCATTTTGTAGATTTAGTTGAACCAAATTACAACCCTAAAGCCGGAGCAATTAAAGATTTGGCAGCAGGAGCCGTTCTTGTTTTCTCTATAATTTCGATAGTTATAGGTATTATGATATTTGGTAAATATATTTTAGATTTACTATTCAATTTTTAAAAACGAAAGCCTCACATTTTAAAAAAAATTATATGTTCCCTGAAACAGAATTAATACTAACAAAAGAAAAAAAAGTATATCATATTAATTTAAGTGGTGAAGATATTGCTGATGATGTCATCGTTGTGGGAGATCAAAATAGAGTAACTCAAATTTCAAAATTATTTAGCAAAATAGAATTTAAAACTGAACACCGCGAATTTGTAACTCATACAGGAATTTTTAATGGCAAACGCATAACTGTATTGTCAACTGGCATTGGTACAGATAATATTGACATTGTAATGAATGAATTGGATGCAGCGGTAAATATTAATTTAGAAACACGTGAATTAAATCCAAGTCACCGGTCATTGAATATTATTCGTTTAGGAACAAGTGGGGCTCTGCAAGCTGACATTCCAGTTAACGGAATTGTAGTTTCATCTCATGGTTTAGGCTTAGACGGTTTATTAAACTTTTATGATAATTGGCAATCAATTAACGAAAACGATATTAGTGAGTCGTTTATGAAACATTCTAATTGGTTACCAAATTTACCATATCCTTATTGTGTAAAAGCATCCGATAAATTGATTTCTAAATTTAAAGAAGGAACGCATATTGGCATAACAGCAACTGCGCCTGGTTTTTATGGCCCACAAGGCCGACAAATTAGATTAAAAGCATCAATGCCTACTTTAAATGAGTTTTTAACCGATTTTAAACATGGCGAACACCGAATTACAAACTTCGAAATGGAAACTTCGGCATTATATGGTTTAGGAAAATTATTAAACCACCAATGTTTAACAGCCTGTGTTATAATTGCAAACCGCGTCCGCAAAGAGTTTACCAGCGATTACACAAAAAGTGTAGAGATATTAATAACAGAAAGTTTACAACGATTAACAACCTAATTGTTCAAAAAATGAAAATATAAGTTAAAAATGGCTCCATATCGGGGCTATTTTTGTTTTGTATGAGGCCTAAAAAAAATGAAATGAATCTTAAGGAAGTAATTGCATTAATTACTTTACTTGATGACCCAGATGATGGAATTTATTCTGAAGTAAAAAATAGGTTCATAATACTTGGTCCGCCGGCTATTCCTCACCTTGAAACAGCATGGGAAAATAGTTTTGATGCGCTCATGCAAAAACGTATTGAAGGTATTATTCATACCATTCAATTTAAAGCCTTGCAAAATGCACTTAAATTTTGGGCCGAGAACGAACAAGATGATTTATTTAGGGGATGTGCTATTATTGCGCGCTATCAATACCCTGATTTAGATGAAAATAAATTAAAAAAACAATTACATCAAATTAAACAAGATGTTTGGCTAGAACTACATGATGATTTAACTGCTGTTGAAAAAGTAAAAATCATTAATCATATTTTATTTGAAGTACATCAATTTGGAGGAAATATTACTAATTATCACGCTCCACAAAATTCATTTATTAATGTAGTGTTAGAAACAAAAAAAGGAAATCCTGTAATGTTAAGTGTAATTTATGCTTTAATATGTAAGGAATTAGCAATTCCTATTTATGGTATTAATTTACCACAGCATTTTGTTTTAGCTTATGTCAATGATTTCGCTAATCTAATTGATCCTTCTGATAGAACATTATCTGAAAATATTTTGTTTTATGTAAACCCATTCAGTAAAGGATTAATATTTAATCAAGGTGATATTGAAGCGTTTATAAAACAATTATACCTTGAGCCAGAAACTAAACATTTTTTACCATGCTCCAATTTAGATATTATTAAACGCGTATTAAATAATTTAATTCATTCGTTTGATAAAATGGGCTACGCAGAAAAAGTAGCGGAATTGAAAAAACTAGAACAGCAATTATAAATTTAACGAAGTTCATTTTTCAAACTAAAAAAGCTCTTCACTAAAAATTTTATTTTAATTAAGACAACATGAATCCAAAAGGTAAATTAGTAATTATTGGGGGGGCGGTTGACAAGGGAAGTTTTACTGAGAAAAACTTTGAGAAACAAGTTGAGAAAAATTTAAATTTTTTTGAAACTGGCATTCTAAAACGATTGATTATTGAATCAAAACACAAAGAAAATTCTCGCATTGAAATTATTACAACAGCTTCTAATATTCCAAAAGAAGTTGGACCAGAATACGCAAGAGCATTTGAGTTTTTAGGTGCAAAAAATGTAGATGTTTTATATATCGAAAAACGTGAACATGCACTTGATGAAGAATCTGTTGAGCGTTTGAGAAAAGCTGATGTTGTAATGTTTACTGGTGGCGATCAATTACGCCTTACATCAATTTTGGGAGGAACTCCATTTCATGATTTATTAATAAATAAATATCAAAACGAAGATTTTATTTTTGCCGGGACTTCTGCTGGTGCTGCTGCTGCATCAAATAATATGATATATCAAGGAAGTAGTAGTGAAGCTCTATTAAAAGGTGAAGTTAAAATCACTAGCGGTTTAGGTTTAATTGATGATGTTGTTATCGATACTCATTTTGTTCACCGTGGCCGCATCGGTCGACTATTTCAAGCAGTAGTTGGTAATCCAAGAATTTTAGGTATTGGTTTAGGAGAAGACACCGGTTTATTGATAACTGATAAAACCAATATGGAAGCTATCGGTTCTGGATTAGTTATTTTAGTTGATGGAAGAAACATAAAAGATACAAACTTAACTTCTGTAGAAATGGGTCAGCCAATTTCAATTAAAAATTTAGTGGTTCATGTTATGAGTATGGGTGATCATTATGATTTGGCTAAACATGAAATGACAATAGATTTTCATCTTATAAAAAAATAAAAAAAGCCCTTTTCAAATTTTGAAAAGGGCTTTTTTTGAATATAAATTTAATTATAGTATTAACATTGCATCTCCGTATGAATAAAAACGGTATTTTTCTTTAATTGCTTCTTTATAAGCTTTCATTATTAAATCGTAACCACCAAAAGCTGCTACTTGCATTAATAATGTAGATTCAGGCATATGGAAATTTGTAATCATACAATTTGCAACAGAAAAATCATAAGGAGGGAAAATGAATTTATTTGTCCAACCTGCGTAAGGATTAACATGACCTGTAGTTGAAACAGAAGATTCTAAAGTTCTCATTACAGTTGTTCCAACGGCACAAACTTTTTTCTTTTTATCTTTTCCGTTATTAATTATTTTACAATTTTCTTCAGTAATAATTGCATCTTCACTATCCATTTTATGTTTAGTTAAATCTTCAACTTCAACCATTCTAAAAGTTCCTAAACCAATATGTAAAGTAATATTTGCATATTCTACACCTTTAATTTCTAAACGTTTTAATAATTCTCTACTAAAATGTAAACCAGCCGTTGGAGCTGCAACTGCACCTTCATTTTTAGCAAAAACAGTTTGGTAACGATCAATATCGCTTTCTTCAACTGCACGCTTAATATATTTAGGTAATGGAGTTTCGCCTAGTTCGTAAAGTGCTTTTCTAAACTCTTCGTAAGGACCATCAAATAAAAAACGTAAAGTTCTTCCTCTTGAAGTTGTATTATCAATTACTTCGGCAACAACGTTGTCATTTTCTCCAAAATATAATTTATTACCAATACGAATTTTACGAGCTGGATCAACTAAAACGTCCCACAAACGACTTTCTTTATTTAATTCACGTAATAAAAAAACTTCGATTTTAGCACCAGTTTTTTCTTTATTACCGTACATACGTGCAGGAAATACCTTGGTGTCATTTAAAACCATTACATCTCCTTCGTCAAAATAATTAACAATATCTTTAAATTTTTTGTGTGAAATTTTACCGGTAGCTCTATCAACAACCATTAGTCTACTTTCATCACGATTTTTTGCTGGATATTCTGCTAATAGTTCTTTAGGCAGATTAAATTTAAACATGGACAGTTTCAT
>CAIYSA010000018.1 GCA_903928655.1 uncultured Bacteroidota bacterium | reverse complement strand
ATATTTTTAAAAATCAAATTATCAATCAAAATTTTGTGAATATTTTACCTTTCTCTACGTTTCGGTATAAATTTTCAGATAATAAACAAGTAAATGTCACTTATAGAATATCTTCTTTAAACCCTACAATAAGTGAATTACAGCCTGTTACTGATAATACAAATCCTAATTTTATTACAATAGGAAATCCGAAATTACTCCCAACTTTTAGTCACGAGGTAAATATAAATTTTAATACATGGAAACCCATTTCTGGAAGTTATTCATGGTTTGGTGCAAATTATATATTCACAAATAAAGATATTACAACAGCAACTACATTTGATAGTATAGGACGAACTGTTTCAAAAAGTGTAAATGTTGATGGTGATTATTTAATTGATGCCTATGTTGGAACCAGTAAACCATTTTTTAACAAAAAACTAGAAATACAACCCAATTTAAATGCTTCATATTTGAGTAATCAAGATTTTATAAATAACGTTTTAAACAGAGCAGTTGATATTCGTTCAAGTTTTTCATTAGAGGTAAGATTAAACTTTGAAAAAATTACATTTAAAGTAAATCCATGGTTACAATATAATTACGCTTATTCATCAATAAATTCAACTAACACGCAGCCATACAGCTCAAAAGGAATTGTTGGAGATATAACCATTAAACTTCCTAAAAAATTTATAATTGAAACAGATGTTGATTACAATATAAATTCGAAGCGAGCTAACGGCTATAACTTAAATTATACAGTTTGGAACGCATCCTTTCAAAAAACTTTTTTCAAACTCGAAAATTTCATATTAGGAATTTATGCTTATGATATTTTAAATCAAAACATTAATGTTAATAGAAGTATTACTACAAATATTATTACAGATACCAAAAGTAATATCATAACTCGTTATTTTTTATTAAAAGCAACCTTTAAATTTAATAGTAGTAAAACCAAGGAGGAAGAAGATGAAATGTAAATTAATAATGTTTTTTTGTATTTATTTTTTCACTTTAAATACAATTCAATCTCAAATAAAAAGTGGGAAAATTACCTATGAACGCAAAACAAACTTGTATAAAAAATTCAAGAATAATGGTGATGTAAAAGAATGGTTAAAGGAAGATGACAAAAATAAATTAGATGTGTTTGAATTGTATTTTAATGATTCATTATCAGTATTTAAGCCACAAGAAAGCGATTTGGTTGAAAGAATGAGTTGGAGTACCAATAAAAATTCAGTTTATCAAAACAGACAAACAAATAAGCGATTAACTATCAAAACAATTTGGGGAGAACGTTTTTTATTAGATGATAGCATTAAAATTAGCAAATGGAAAATCACTGAAAATAAACGAAACATTTGTGGATACCAATGTAGAAAAGCAATTTTAAATGTAAATGATACTACACGATTATACGCTTGGTTTTGTTCCGAATTAAATGCTACAATTGGTCCTGAAAGTCTTGGAGGTTTGCCAGGTGTAATATTGGGCTTAGCAACTGAAGATGGCGGTGTAATTTATTTTGCTAAAACTGTAGAAATCATTAAACCAACTTTGGAAGTTTTACTCCCCAAAAAAAGCAAAGAAAAACTCTATAAAACTGCTGAATTAAAAGCTCAAATTACAAAAGATTTCGGGAAAGAAAAATGGGGTCAAATGATGATTTACAATCAATTTGAAGTTTGGTAATATTAAATAATTGATAAAAAACTATCGGTTTTATTTAACTAACAGAATTTTTGAATAATAAATTTCTGACATTTATTAGCTATAAAACTGAGTATTATCAGATTTTTAAATATAATGGTTTCATATATTTGTTTTAAATATTTAAATTATTAATCCATGCAAAAACACGATTTATTACACGAGTTCCCTGAAAAAAAAGACAAAATTCATGAATTAAAAATTTCAGATTCTCATTTCAAAAAAATATTTGACGAATACCATGATATTGACCACAATATTCACAGTATTGAAACTGGAGCCACAGCAACAACTGACGACCATTTAAATGAATTACGATTAAAAAGAGTTAATTTAAAAGATACTTTATATAATTATCTTAAAGATTAGAATTTGTGATCTTATTCAATTACTAAATTATCAATAAGTCTGATTTTCCCAACAAATAAAGCAATTAGTAATATTGTTGGTGTTGTTTTTTCATAAAAATCAAGGATTACTAAAGATGAAGAGTCACAAACTTCAAAGTAATCTAATTTCATATCAGTAATTTTTGAAGTTATTTCTTCAACAAATTGTTTAGACTCATTAATCCCTTGCGTTTTAACAATTATACTTGCCTTAAGCATAATCTTAGGAATAAGCGATGCAATTATTCTTTCTTGGTCATTTAACCTAATATTTCTTGAACTCATGGCTAAACCATCAAATTCTCGTAAAATAGGACAAGAAATTATTTCAACAGGCAAATTTAATTGTTTCACAAGCTCTTTTACAACCATTACTTGTTGGTAATCTTTACTACCGAAAAAAGCTTTATTTGGGGCTACGTGCTCTAATAAAATTGAAACAACCTGTCCTACTCCATTAAAATGTCCTGGACGAAGAACTCCTTCTAAAACGGTATCTAAAAACCCAAAATCAAATTTTCGATTATCTTTTTCGGGATAAATATCTTCAACACTAGGTGTATACAGAAAATCACATCCCGCTTTTTCTAATAAAAGTTTATCATTTTCAGGAGTTTTAGGGTATTTATCTAAATCTTCAGGGTTATTAAACTGAGTTGGATTCACAAATATGCTACAAACAGTTACATCACATTGTTCTTTCGAATAATTAATGAGAGAGATATGTCCCTGATGTAATGCACCCATAGTTGGAACAAAACCAATAGTTTTTCCCATTTTAATTAATACTCTTAGAGCACTATTTAGATCTTTTATTGTTGTAAAAACTTGCATTTATATGTCATTAAATGTAAATAATTGGAATCAAAGCTAAATAATACTTTGATATATGGTTTTTTTTTTATTACTTTTGTAGTGTCCTTATATAAATCGATTACTAAACATATTTTATGAAAAAAGCTAGAGTTCTTTTTGTGTCGCAAGAAATTACCCCCTATTTAGATGAAACGCCATTAGGGAAAATTGGAAGAAGATTACCTCAAGCCATTCAGGAAAAAGGTAAAGAGATAAGAACATTTATGCCAAAATACGGTAACATCAACGAAAGACGTCATCAACTTCATGAAGTTATTCGTTTATCAGGTATGAATATCGTAATTAATAATGCCGATCACCCTTTAATTATTAAAGTTGCTTCTATACCAACAGCTCGTATGCAAGTTTATTTTATTGATAATGATGATTATTTTAATAGAAAATCAGTATTAAAAGATAAAGCGACAAACAAATATTTTGAAGATAATGACGAAAGAACTGTTTTTTTTAACAGAGGTGTTATTGAAACCATTAAAAAATTAGGTTGGGCTCCAGATATTATCCACTGTCACGGATGGTTTACTGGTTTATTGCCGTTATATGTAAAAAAAGCATTTATTGAAGATCCTTTATTTGCTGAATCAAAAATTATTTACACTATTTATGATGAAGAATATACTAAATCGTTAAATAAAAAAATTATTGATAAAGCACTTATTGACGGTGTATCAAAAAAAGATTTAAAACACATTGAAGACGCTAGCTACATTAATTTAATGAAATTAGCTATAGATTACGCTGATGGGATTGCTTTTGGAAGTGAAACTATAAACCCTGAAATTGAAAAATATGCTAAAAAAGCAGGTAAACCAATTTTAGACTTTAAAGGTGAAGCTGAATATGCAGATGCTTATAATGAATTTTATGATTTAATATTAGAAGAAAGCACTGTTCTTACAGACTAATAACTATTTATTTTTTTTAACTATTTAACTATT
>CAIYSA010000017.1 GCA_903928655.1 uncultured Bacteroidota bacterium | reverse complement strand
AGTTTTTATACTACATTAAATCCCTTCTAGAACTACATTCTAAATCACTAAAATTTACAAGTTTTAAAGTCGATTTAAATTTACTTTGATTACAAATAATCAATTGAATCATAGATTTATTTCTATATCTATAATTAAATTTTTAGTATTTAATTGATATTGTTAAAACATCAACCAATTATGAAAAGGAAACTTGATTTATTTAATTTCTTTTATAGTCTAGGCGCTGTTATTATTTTGCTAGGAGTAATTGGAAAATTATTAGAATGGGAAGTGCAGGATGTTTTAATGACAGTAGGTTTAAGTATGGAGATATTTATTTTTGCATTATCCTCTATTAAATTCAATGAAACAAAAGAAGATAGTTTTGAAGATGTTGAAACAGAAAATGTAGCCCTTCCTTTTCAAGATTCAAATGTAGGGAGCACTTATATAAATATTCAAAATGGTATTGATGCTAATTTCTCGCCTTCAAACACAAGCTTGACCGATTATAAATCCTATTTAGATACGGCAGATAGTTTTTCAATTGATTTAAATATTGGTCAATTTGGAAATTTAAATATTCTAAGCAATTTATCTCAGTTAGATAAAATTATAGCATTAAGTCAAGTTAAAGATTTATTGTATGAGCCAGATTGGTATCAGTTACATATGGATGATTACGAAAAGCTAATCATACTTATTAAAAATATTTTTGGCATGAGAATGCCTAATTACGAATTTTTACCAATCTTAATTCAAACACCCATTAAATTACCTACTCCTAATTATGCACAATTTTCAATTTTAGATTCCATTGAATTAACACAGGGTGAGATTGAATTACTCTGTAAAGCTTTTGCCTTGGTGAATGATTATCATTTTTTAGATAATTTCGTATTTCAAGAAAGTAATCATTTTTACTATATCCGAGCCAAACAAAAGGATGAAATTCAAGTTTATGGTGGTGAAAATGAAGTTACGCTATTACATATAGATCATTATTACAAGTCTAAATATATCATCAGTCCTAAGATTATAGCCATTAAAGATCTAGTATTTTCATATGATACTGGATTAATTGTAGAATTAGTCAATAGTTTAAAATTTGATCAACTTGATGAATTTGTTTCCCTTAATAAATTAGTTACTATTTCCAATGATAAAACAAGGTCTATTTTATTTCAATGCATTACACCGTTCCATTTTGTTTTTAACAACGAAAGGAGTTATAACTATTTTCAAGAATTTGTAAAGCTTGCATTAAGTTTTGATGATAAAATTAGAGGGTACGCTTTATTTGAAAATGCCATCACTTATCAAAAGAAAAATGAGAAATACTTCTCTTTAAATGAAGTGGTCAATTATAATTCGGAATCAATTTATTTTGGTGTCAATAATGAATACACTTTATCAATCAAGGACATTTTTTTACCTGATCAATTGGACAATTTGCAATATGTGTATCAGTTAGTAGATAATTTAAAGCATGAACAATTATCTTCAAAAGAACCACTAGATCTTTTATTTGGAATTCAAGTAAATGATATTAAAAAAGAAATCTATTTAAAATTGAATCAATTTTAGGATAAATCTAAGTTAACTCCTAATGGGTCTCAATTAGCTTATATTTTATTATACAAACAATACAATAGTTTAAACTAAAATCTAGTCTATGGCAGCGGGTGTAGTAGATGTCAAAAGATATCAGATTATTAGTCTTTTATACATCATTTTTGTTTGTTTCTCTGTGTTGAATATTAAAATCTCAAGTTTAGATTCTAATATTTATACTATTAAAACATTTCAAACCATTCAATCTGAGGAGTTAAAAAAATTAAAAATAAGTAATCTTGTTATCACCAATAATATAGATACTATTATTGCAAATTCAAAATCGAATAGCTATTTAAAAATTAGTAAACAATTGGCAAATAGCTTACTTGTAATTAATTCGGTTATTCTACATGTGAACAATCAAATGAAGAACCAAGGAACCTCCCTTGTCGAACAATTTAATCGAAGGGCTTTCATAGAAAGAACATTAAAAGATGAAAAAGGAGTTAAACTTATTGAATCTGACTTATTTATATTATCTAAGTATATAAAATCTGCTCCATTCAGGCTTACAAGTAGATTAGATGAATTAATCCCCTTACAAAAAGAAGTAATCACTTTAAAGGGTCGTAGTGATGAATGGCAATCTTACTTATTTTATCATAAGCCAATGGGAATTAGCTTTATGCAGTTAGAACGTATAAAGCTATTAATCATTCAAACCCAGTTGATTTATCAAGAGGCTGCATTGAGTGAAATAGGATATCAAGCTACTTACTATTCTAAATTAAATCCCCAATTGTATGATTTATCTAACTCAATTAATGACACACAAATTAAAGTTTCTAAAAAGGTTGATTCAATTGCTAAAAAAGACAGTTTAGAATACAATGATCCTTTTTTCAATAAGATTATTCATTCTTTAAATACTGAAAATGTTTTTGTCGGTTTTTCTAATTCCATTTTACATGATTTTAACTATGTTTTAGGTCGTGACTTTGATTTGGAAATTTCGCCTAAAGCTAAAATGCTAAAATCTGATAAAGAAGTTAGTGTCATTTTTAACAAAACAGGGGAGTACTTATTAAAATTTTACGATACCAGAAAGTATAGAAAATTATTATTTGAGAAAAAAATTAATGTAAATAGGATTCCGGATCCAGTAGTTAAAGTGAAAGGAGAGAACTTGAATAATTATTCAATAAATATCAAAGATTTATTAAATGCTGAAAGGTTAGAAGCTAAATTAGATATTAATAATATAAATTATTTTCCAGGCCGTATTAATAGTTTTAAAGTTGTTCGATTTCATAATGGAAAGGAAGAGGAAGCATATACAAATTATGGCGAATTATTTCAATCGCCTACCCAAAAAATTATAGGTTCATTGAAAAAAAATGACTTACTCATTTTTGATAATCTCAATTTATCATTAATAGATGGTACTACTCGAATTGCATCACCCATCATCTATAAAATTATCCAATAAATGAGATTTATTATTTCCATATTATTTTTAATAACGACCCATTTCAATTCTTATTCACAAGATTTAAAGAAGGATACAATTTCGGGAAATTATATAAATCTTAATTTATCAAAAGGTCACTATATTATAAAAGAAGTGGTTTTTGTAAAGGGTTTTTTCTCTATAGACCCAGGTTCTCAGATTGAGTTGATTGAAAATGGTCGTATTGTTTGTGAAGGATCTGTAAGTATGATTGGGGTGAATCATGATATTGAAATTTATGGAAAAATTGATCAACCTGGGGTAGGGTTAGTGATTAAAAATATGGATTCTTCAAAAGTGGAGTTGAGCAATGTCATTTTTAGAAATTTACAATTGCCTTTATTATTTGATTTTGGCTGGAAAAGGAATATGGTTACTATTTCAAATAATCAATTTCTAAATAATTATGGTAAAGTGTCTGTTATTCAAGTGCTTGACCAACCTTTTAGTGTTAGTTATGACTCAAGTTATTCAATTTTTAATATT
>CAIYSA010000016.1 GCA_903928655.1 uncultured Bacteroidota bacterium | reverse complement strand
TCTCATATTTTGTCATTAATTGATCTGGTGTTCCACTTTCTCCAAAACTATCATTTACAGCAACAAATTCTTGAGGTGTTGGCGTGTTTCTTGATAATAATTGTGCAACGCTATCTCCTAAACCACCATTCATTTGGTGTTCTTCGGCAGTAACAATACATTTAGTTTTAGCAATAGATTTCAAAATTGCTTCGTTATCTAGAGGCTTAATAGTATGTATGTTTATGATTTCGGCAGATATACCCATTTCAGCTAATTTTTCGCCAGCTTCAATTGCTTTCCATGTTAAATGGCCAGTTGCAATTATTGTTACATCAGTTCCTTCATTTAACATTACAGCTTTTCCTATTTCAAACTTTTGATTTTCTGGTGTAAAGTTTGGAACAGTTGGTCGGCCAAAACGTAAATAAACTGGTCCGTGGTAATCAGCGATAGCAATAGTAGCGGCTTTAGTTTGGTTATAATCACAAGGATTAATAACAACCATGTTTGGTAGCATTTTCATTAATCCGATATCTTCTAAAATTTGATGAGTTGCGCCATCTTCACCTAATGTTAAACCTGCATGAGAGGCACAAATTTTTACATTTTTATCAGAGTATGCAATACTTTGACGAATTTGATCGTACACACGACCTGTACTAAAATTGGCAAATGTTCCTGTAAAAGGAATTTTTCCACCAATAGTTAAGCCTGCCGCAATACACATCATATTAGCTTCAGCAATACCAATTTGAAAAAAACGTTCAGGATTTTCTGCTTTAAATGCATCCATTTTTAAAGATCCAATTAAATCAGCACATAGAGCAACTACGTTAGGATTTGTTTTTCCTAATTCAGATAAACCTGCACCAAAACCAGAACGTGTATCTTTTTTTTCAGTATATGTGTATTTTTTCATAAAGTAAATTTGTATTGTAAAACCGAATGCTAAACTACAAAAACATTTAATTTTTTTAATCTGTAAAATATCAATTTGTATAAGATGTTATGATAACTTTTGCACAGTTTTAGAAATCAAATAAATAAGTTGTTATTAATTCAATTAAATTACAAAGCCAATTCGATAAGTGGATCCCAATAATGATTTTTTAAATTCTGAACAGTATCGTTTACAATAATAATATTTTCTTTTTCAAGTAATTCTTGCATTAAAAATGGAGTGGGGAAATGGTGTTTTCCTGTGAGTTGACCATTTCTGTTTAAAACTCTATGTGCTGGTACTTTTTCTTTTTGAGAATGTGATGCATTCATCGCATATCCTACAACTCTTGATGATGATTTAGCTCCCAAATAATTTGCGATTGCTCCATAGGATGTAACTCTTCCTTTTGGAATTAATCTCACAACTTGATAAACTTGGTCAAAAAAATCTTTTGTTTTTGATTCCATAACTTATTGAACTAATAAATTACAACCTCTTAAATCACTCGCATCAAACCTTCCAACTATTTCAAAGGAGTTATCACTATAAAGTTTTCCTAAATCTTTTGTTTCAATAAATGAACACGAATAAATGTTTGCTAAATCAATAATATTTACGCCGCCAGTTTTTCCATTCGATACATAATTAAAAGGATCATTCACATCTCTAATTAAAATACGTTTCCAAGGCACAGTTTTGAATATACCATTTGCCTTTGAATAGGATTGTGAAAGTAATTCCGTCATTCCGTATTCGCTATGAATGTTATTTATGTTAAATTTTTCTTTCAGTGTATTATGTAATTCCTCTTTTGTAAGTTCCTCGCGTTTCCCTTTCATTCCTCCAGTTTCCATAATAATAAAATTTTCATTCAAATGGATATTTTTGTCTGCTAAATCTAATAAAGCATAACTTACACCTAATAAAATTGTTTTTTGGTTTCGCTTTTTTAATTCTGAAATAGTAGCAACGAGTTCATTCAAATTGTTTAAATAAAAACCACTCATAAAATGATTTGATTCTTTAATTAATTGATTTGCCATGAAAACTAATGACGAACCTTCTCTTTCTAAATAGGATGGAAGTAAGGCTAAAACACAATAATCTTTTATATCTCCATAAAATAATTGGAAGCCTTTAGTGAAAGATTCTTGATAAACAAAAATAGAATTAACATAATGTTTTGATGTTATTTGACCAGTTGTTCCACTACTCGAAAAGCAAATAGTTTCTGGCTTTATTTCTCCGCAAATAATT
>CAIYSA010000015.1 GCA_903928655.1 uncultured Bacteroidota bacterium | reverse complement strand
TATATTAAATTCTGTTGAAGTAAATAGTCTAGTTGATAATGGTAATCAAGTAACTTTAAATACTAATATAGGCCTGATTAATACAAAAAAAACAATAGTGGCAACTAATGGTTTTGCTAATGAATTATTAAAAATTAAAGATGTATTTCCGGCAAGAGCGCAAGTTTTAATTACAAAACCTATCTCTAACCTAAAAATAAAAGGTACATTCCATTATAATGAAGGGTTTGTTTATTTTAGAAATATTGGTGATAGAATTTTATTAGGAGGTGGCAGAAATTTAGATTTTGAAAAGGAAATGTCAACCGAATTTATTTTAAACAAAAAAATTCAAACCTATTTAGATACATTTTTAAAAAATGTGATTTTACCAAAGCAAGACTTTGAAATAGACCAGCGTTGGACTGGCATTATGGGAATTGGAAGTGAAAAGAGGCCAATTATTAAATCAATTTCGGAAAATGTTATTTGTGCAGTTCGAATGGGAGGAATGGGAGTTGCTATTGGCAGTTTAGTTGGTAAAAAAGCTGTAAAAGAAATGCTGAGTGAATAATTTTTTTGAATGACATATATAAACAAAAACCCTCAAATTTCTTTGAGGGTTTTTAATAACAAATAAATTAAAATTATTTTAGTTTACTAATGCTTTAAATTCAGCATTTTCTTTCAATTTAATAAATTCTGCATCATCTTTTGCAGCTGCTTTTAGACTTCCGTCTTTTTCAATAGCTGTTTTTAAATTAGATACAACATTTGCTGCATTAGAGCCACGAGCCGCTGCAACTGCTTTTAAATAAAATGCCATTGCCATATCTTTGTCATTACTGCCATCTAAAGTCGTTTCAACTGCACCTGCATTACCATTTAACATTTCAGCTAAAGCTTTATTAAAATCTTTGCTTGAACCAAAGTTAGAAACTGCATCAGCATATTTACCATCACGAACGTTTACAATTCCTTTATTGTAATTAACTTCAGTACCAGCACCATTTGCTTTGTTATAATATTCCATTGCTTTAACACGGTTACCACCTTTAGCAGCAATGATACCTAAATGATTCATTACTATTGGATTTCCATTTGCTGTTTTTTCAGCTCTTGTAAATGCTTCACCAGCTTCAGCTACTTTGTTTTGAGATAATAAAGCTACACCTAAATTGTTTGAAGTTCTCCAATCGCTAGCAAAGTTTTTTTCTGCTGCTTTGTAAATCATCACCTTATTATTTAAATCAGTAGTTAAGTTAGCACCATATAATAACTCTTCTAAAGATAAACTATCAATGTTAGTTGTAGTTAATTTAGTAATTTGTTCATCAGTACGAGATTTTTTATCTACGTTAACAGTTAAAACTGAACGACGTAATTTTGGTAAAATTTTATCAGCAACTTCAGTATAAGTTTTTGATAAATTTTTTATTTCTTTTTCACGTTGATCACCATCAGTATACATAGTTAATACACGTAAAATTAAATCTTTATCAGTGATAGAAGAACCTTCCATTAATGTTTTAAAACCATCCCAATCTTCAGCAGTAGTTTGCGTTTTATAATTAGCTTCCTCTTTACCAAATAATTGATCTTTGTTTTTATTCTTTTTGAATTCGCCCATTAAAGCTTTTGAACCAGATTTAGCACGATCTTGAGCTAAGTCAGCATTTAAAGAAAGTTCTCCATCTGGAGAAGCATATGCAGAAACGCTAATGTCTTTAAACATATACCAAGGGTTATTAATGTTTTGAGCGATAAAAGTTTGGATATTTTTCATTCCCTCTGATTTCAATTCAGATGAACGAACATCAGATTTATTAATTAAATAATAAATATTAGCTACTTGATTAGCAGGAACTGATTTTACAAATGCATCTGCTGCATAAATTCCTTTTTCGTCATTACGAACTAATAAAGGTGTAATAATAGTACCATCAGCTAAAGTAACAGGAGTGAAAATTTTCGTTTTTTTCTTAACTGCTCCTTGCGCACGTAATTCAACAGTTGCAACTTTCATTGCTGGTTCGTATGCAAATTTTTCGCTAGTATAACTAAAAGTACCACCTTTTTCGTAGCTAATTTTTTGACCACTTCCTACTGCTTTTTCACCAACTAAAATAACTGGTTTCATTGCTTTTTCACCACCAGCATATTTTACAACTGGAGTAATAGTTACAATAGCTTTTTTTGCAAATAATTTTGCAGGATATTTACCAGAAACACTAAATACGATACTATCGCCATGCATTTCCAATGGATTTGGCTTTACATCATAAGTGAATGTACTTTGTTTTTTTACCATTTTACCAAGCCCATTACAGCCCACAAGTAATGCAGTAGCTCCTACAGCTAAACTTAAGTTTCGTAAATTTTTTGTATTCATTTTTTTGTAGATTATTTGTTAATTTTTATTGCAAAATTAAGAATTAATTGCACAACGCCTAATTATTCATAAAAAAAAAATCTCACATTTAGTGAGATTTTTAATTTTTAAAAATATAAATTACTTAATTAGCAATTGAATTTACTCTTTTTGTTAATTTAGATTTTAAGTTTGAAGCTTTATTCTTATGAATAACACTTTTCTTAGCTAATTTATCAATCATTGCAACAACCTTAGGTAATAAAGTTCCTGCTTCAATTTTAGTTACTGTATCACGTAACTTTTTTATAGCGTTACGTGTAGTTTTAGCGTAATAACGGTTCGATAAACGTTTTGCATTATTTGCTCTAATTCTTTTTATTGCCGACTTATGATTTGCCATTCTATTTAAATATTAATTCTGTTTCTTAATTTGGATGGCAAATATACATCTTTTTTTTATAATTACAACTGTTAATAACAATTATTTCTAAAATATATTGTAAAACCTATTTTTACGACTGAAATAACTATGACACTAAAACTCATTTACATAATAACGTTTTTATTTACATTAAATAGCATAAACGCTCAGCAATTAGTTGCAATTCAAAAAAACTTGGTGCCAAATGGAAGCTTTGAAAATTACCGCAAAAAATCAGGGAGCATCAAACAGGCAATTCCTTGGTCTCAAATAGCAAGTGTTGATTATTACCAATCTCCTTTAACTAATGATACAACATCGCAAAAAGGAGCAAAATCAGGTGATTGTTATATTGGACTACGTTTTCAGAAAAAATATAAAGAATTTGCCCAAGTAAAACTAGCCGATGCTTTGCACAGGGGAACAATTTATGAGTTTGAGATGTTTATTAGATTGGCATTTTGGAGCAATGCCAGTTTAAAATCTTTTGGAGCGTTATTCAGCAAAACAGGTTATAAATCTCTAGCTGATGCATTAAAAGTATCTTTAGTTGATTCTATTTGCAAAAAGGGTGGTTTTATAAATGGCTATCAATGGTTTAAAATCTCTGGAAAATACCAAGCTGATGGCGGTGAAAAATACTTAACCATTGGGAATTTTGCTCCCAACGTCAAAAAAGACATGATTAAAATTGATAAATTTAAATTTGGCTTCAAAGAAGCTTATTATTTTGTTGATGATATTTCATTAATTAAAGCTAAAGAAATAGTTGAAAAAGTAAAAGTTGAAATAGTAGGTTCTTTCAATATTATTGATGAAGATTCTGTTTTATTAGTTAAAAACAATATCAAAGTTGGAGAAAAAGTTGCTCTAAAAAATATTTTCTTCGAAAACGGTAAATCATACATTTTACCAGAATCATTTTCTGAATTGAATAAATTAGCGCAATATCTTATTAGAAACCCTTCAATGGAAGTTCAAATTAACGGACATTCGGATAACTCAGGAACTAAATTTAAAAATCAAAAATTATCCGAACAGCGTGCGCGTGAAGTTTTTGAATATCTCATAAAAAAAGGAACTCAAAATAAAATGTATTTTAAAGGTTATGGTAGTTCTTTGCCAATTGCTAGTAATGAAACTGATGATGGCAAAGCAAAAAACAGAAGGGTTGAATTTGAAATCATAAAAAATTAATTTTATAACTCATAATTAAATAAAAATTAATGGAAATAGATAATAAAAAAATAATCCGCGCTTGGACTTTTTATGATTGGGCAAACTCAGTTTTCCCTTTAGTAATTACATCAGCTATTTTTCCAAATTTTTACGATGCCGTTACAGTAACCAAAGATGTTGTTACAGGGCAAATTATTAGTCATAAGGTTTTCTTTTTAGGATTTGAATTCGAAAATCATACTATTTATTCTTTTATTTACGCTTTTGCATTAATAATTGTAGTCCTGCTATCCCCTATTTTAAGTGGTATTGCTGATTATTTGGGCAATAAAAAACTCTTCCTACAGTTTTTTTGTTATTTAGGTTCGTTTTCCTGTATGGGATTATATTTCTTTGATAAAAATAGTTTAGAATTAAGTTTTATACCATTTATAACCGCTACTATAGGTTTTTGGGGTAGTTTGGTTTATTATAATTCATACTTACCACAAATTGCGTCTCCCGAAAATCAAGACAAAGTAAGTGCTCGCGGTTTTGCATTAGGTTATTTTGGTAGCTCTTTACTTTTAATTATTTGTTTAATCGGCATCATGGTTTTTAAATATGATAAAATTACTCATACAGGATTTGAAGCCAAAAATTCATTTTTACTTGTAGGATTGTGGTGGATGATTTTTGCTCAATATACTTTTAGACATTTACCAAAAAAAACTCACCATCATATCATTTCAAACAGAGATGGTTTATTATCAAAAGGCTTTAAAGAATTATCAAAAGTATATACCCAAATAAAATTAATGCCTAATTTAAAACGATTTTTAATGAGTTACTTTTTCTATAATATGGGTGTACAAACCATTATGGTTGTTGCCGTATTATTTGCTCGAAATGAAATAGAATGGGATAAAGACCCTATTATTGCTGAAAAAACAAAAACAACAGCTCTCATTATCAGTATTTTAATTATTCAATTTGTAGGAATTGCAGGGTCATTTTTATTTTCATGGATGTCGAGACAAATTGGAAATATAAAAACACTTATAGTAACTATACTTATTTGGATTTTTATTTGCGTATTCACATATGGAGTTGTGCATACCCCATCTGAATTTTATATCGTGGCATTTTTAGTTGGTCTGGTAATGGGCGGTGTGCAAGCATTATCGCGTTCAACCTATTCAAAATATTTACCAGAAACAGAAGATCATACAAGCTTTTTTAGTTTTTATGATGTGATTGAAAAATTAGGAATGATTTTAGGAACAATTTCTTTCGGCTTAATTAGTCAAATAACTGGAGGGATGCGTAATTCTATTTTATCACTTATTGTGTTTTTCATCGCAGGTTTATTGATTATTATTCCGTTGATTAAGACAAAAAAAGTCGAAGATTAAATATCTAAGACTCTTTTATTGATTTTATTTCCTAATTTTTATTTCCCAATCTTAACTCTAATTCCTTCGCTATGACTTGTAAATTCGGGAGCATACATGCATTGAATTGTAGTGATACCATTACTAAAATCTCCTGAATGATTTACAATTAAAGGATATTCGAACACATAAGTTCCTTTATTTAAATTAGAGAAAAAGAAATGAGTTGCAGCATCACGAGTACTTTCATAATAACCCAAACCATCTTGATATTTATAGCTACTCATTACATTAGTAGGTTCAAAACCAGACGCTCGCATATCTTTCATGTGAACATAATTCATATCTCTATCAACTCTCAATTCTATTCGAACTTTTATTTTATCGCCCAATTTTAATTTTGTTGAAGCAGTTATTGGCTCTATCACAATTCCACTAGATGTATTTTTCTGTAAAAACAATTGTTTGTTTATTTTTAATGGCGTGGCATGTGGTGTAATTTTATCTAATTGTTCAAAATATTGCCAATACATTGCTCCGTAACTTACACCAACATCTTTTTTAGAAACAATTACCTTACCCATAGTTTCAGATTTAATATCGATACCATGCCATACTTTTTTAAAGTAACCCGTTCCTGGTTCAGCATTTAAGGTTTTGTCATTTTTAGGATCCAATTTAATATTACCAACCATAATTTCAACATTTGGTTCAGTTGCTAACCAATCTGTTCCTTTTAATAACATGGCATAAACAGCATCTGTTGTTGCGCGAGTTGTTCCCCAATGTTGCGTTTGCTTACTTTTAATCAACCAAGTTTTTAAATCGTCAACAGATTTTGTATCATTATTAATTTCATCAAAAGCCTCAATCATTAATGCTTGCATTTCTATTGGAGCCTCATACCAATAATATCCATAGTTTTCTTTCCAATACATTCCCATCTCTTCGCTATTTACACTATTTTCTTTCAATGATTTTAAAATATCTTTTGGTGTTTTAACATCAGAGAATCTATTTAAACTCAATGCAATCATACCCTGCATATAACGACCATTTTGCAACCAGTAAGTTTGTTCTTGCTTTTTATAATATTCAAAATGCTCATTGTTACGAGCGGTTCTTTCAATATCTTTAAAATAACTACGCATATACAAGTATTGAATTGCATTATAACTCAAATGATTTTCAATTTTATACTTCGGACTATATTTTTTCATTCGTTCATATTCCTCACGCATCCGATTATCGCAATATTGAACAGCTCGATTTACCATATCCAAAATTTCACTATTCTCTCTAATTTTTAAAACGCCTAATTTATCTAAGTGTCCAAAACCCGTAACAATGTGTTGTGTTATATACCAATCATCAGGGCCACCATCAAACCACATAAAACCACCATTTGAAGATTGTTTTTTTAATAGTTTTTTTAAAGCCTGTGCTTGCTCATTACTCATTTTATTTAAATCAAATAATAAACCAACACGCTTTTTATTTTGAGATTCATCTTTGGCTTGCAATAACCAAGGTGTTTCTTCAAGAATCACTGATTTTAATTCTTGATTTTTTTCAAGATTAGATAAAAAGGCATCAGGACTTTGTGTTTTCCATGATTCGAAAATGGCTTTAATTTTAGGTTTAGAATTTACAACATAGGTTGCTAAACTATTTGCATAATAACGTGCAAATGTTTGTTCAGCGCATTCGTAAGGATATTCCATTAAATAAGGCAACGCTTGCACGGCATACCAAGCAGGGTTTGCAGTAAACTCTAATGTATATGAATGATTTTTTAAAGTAGTTGAATGATTATTTTGGTTTGTAAATTTCGTAAAATTAAATTCCTTTGTTTGGTTACTTCTAATTGGCATTGGCATACTTTCGGTAACCAACATACGATTTGTTAAAACTGGAATCGCCATTTCTTCACCATCAGTAAAACTTCCTGCTCGAGCTACTACTTTATACTTAATAGCAGAATAATTTTCAGGAATAGTTAAATTCCATTCTAACGGAAAACTTAATCCTTTTTTTATTGAAAAATTTTGAATGAAATTATTTTGTGTCATCACTAAATCTGTAATATCCTTTTCTGTTAACGCATCAAAAAAATGAATTTCTGAAGCACCAGTTAAATCTTTATCAGAGACATTTGAAATTTTTGTAATGAATGTCAATTTATCATTTTCTCTAAAAAAACGTGGTGCATTAGGTTGAAGCATTAACTCCTTTTGAGTAATTAATTCTTTCTGAAATTGTCCATATTTTAAATCTTTGGTATGTGCAAATCCCATAATCTTCCATTTGGTAAGACTTTCAGGAACCGTAAATTTAATTTCAATTTCTCCTTTTTCATTAGTTTGTAATTGTGGGGAAAAGAAAGCTGTTTCATTAAAATTACTTCGCGCTTTAATATTGGCCATTACTCCAGCCTCACCACCTAATCCATTTCTATTACCTTGTTCTAAAGTTGTATCTCCTTTTCCATCAACAGTATGTTTTTTCTTTTCGAATAAATTTTCTTCATTCTCGTCACCACTCACTTCATTTTTAAATTTAGCTCTTCCAGGAATTGAAGATTTGGAAGTAGTTACAACCTCTTTAATACCTTCTGCTGGAGCCGCTTTACTTTCAAGTTGCAT
>CAIYSA010000014.1 GCA_903928655.1 uncultured Bacteroidota bacterium | reverse complement strand
AATATCTATTTAATTAATACAGATTCAGAAGACATCACCTCAACCGCTTTCTGGTAATATCAAATTGGTATCAGCTTGTGTGGCGGTTTCAATGTTTTTGAGGGTTCGTTGTATGGCACGCGAGCGTTTTCCAATCACATCATCCAATTGGTTTAAACCAGTTTGTATGTTCCCTTGGGCTTTTTGCATCAAGCCACCAAAGTTTTCAAACTCTTTTTTTACAGCCCCTAATACTTTCCACACTTCGCCACTGCGTTTTTGGATGGCTAAAGTTTTAAAGCCCATTTGCAAACTGTTTAAAATAGCTGCTAAGGTGGTTGGGCCTGTTACAATAATTTTATAATTGCGTTGTAAGTCTTCTAATAAACTCGCTTTACGAACCACTTCGGCATAAATGCCTTCAAAGGGTAAAAACATAATACCAAAGTCAGTTGTGTTTGGTGGGTCAATGTATTTATCGTGTATATCCTTTGCCATGCGTTTAATGGTGTTTTCTAAATTCTTTTGGGCTGTGTCAATGGCTGACAAATCACCCAAATCGTAAGCTGTTTGTAATTGCTCATACACATCTTTCGGAAACTTTGCATCTACTGGCAACCACACGCAAGAGTTTTCTTCATCGCGTCCTGGTAATTTAATAGCAAACTCAACTAAATCTGCACTGCCTTCTTTTGTTTTTACATTGGCTTCGTATTGCTCGGGTGCTAAAACTTGTTCTAACAACATGGCTAGTTGCACCTCGCCTATTCCACCGCGCATTTTTACATTGCCTAATACTTTTTTTAGTCCGCCCACATCTTGTGCTAAGGTTTGCATTTCGCCTAGGCCTTTTTGCACTTCTATCAATTGCTTACCAACCGTTTCAAAACTTTGTCCAAGGCGTTCGCTCAATGTTTTTTCTAATTTTTCTTCAACGGTTACTCTAATGGCTTCCAACTTTTTTTCAGTGCCTTCTACTAATTTATTTTGCTTTTCGTTTAACTCGTTAAACTTATCACGTTGTAAATCATTAAACGAACGCACGTTTTTATCAAAGCTTTCTTCAAAGCCTTTAAATGAGTTTACCATCGAGTCGCGCATAAGGGTATTGTCCTTTTGAGCCTTTTCATTCAGTTCTTTTAAGGTGTCAACCACTTCTTTTTTGAGATCTTTCAGTGTGGTGTTGAGTTCGTTTCTATTGTCTTTGGCGAGTACGGCATTTTCTTCGCGGTTAAATCTGAAATCGTCTTTTAAACTGTATTCTATTTTTTGTAAGCTTTTATCCAAAGTATCCATTTTTAAAATGAGCTCTTGGTTTTGCGTATTTGGTTTGGCTTTAAATACAACTACTAAAATGATGTTTAGAATGGCTAAAGCGATGAGGATGATGAGTAAGGTTTCCATAGTGTTTATGTATTAAGTGTTATTTGTTTTTTTTAGTGATTTATAATGGGTATTCATTTGTTCTAATAGCATCTCTCCAATTTGGAACTTCACATATATCCATTCTCGAAATGTGTTGATTCTTTATTTCTAGTAGTAAAGTTGCTATTTTATTGTCTTTGTTATCCTGCGCTAATATAATGCAAGGTTCTTCGCCAAAATAAGCAATTTCTGCAAATAGTTTTGTTTCCGAATTTTTAATGATTTCAAATTTATGTTTTAGGTATTTAAACACCTCTTCTTTTGAATTGATTGAACTCAAAACCCATTGGCTTTCATAAATTATGGCATCGGCTGCTAAGACCTCAATCCTTTCACTATCAAGGTTATTATAACCCTTTGCTACTTCATTTATTATTTCTAGTTTATTCATTATATTAATTCTTGTAATAATAATCGATGTACATTTCATAATAATCATCGGTTTCTCTATCAAAATAATCGAGTTCATTATTAAATATTCTGCCGATTACATCTTTAGCTCTTTGAAAATCAATGTATTTATGCTCACCGTTATTTTTTAAACGCTCTAGCATTTTTAAAGATTGCTCTTGAAGTGTTTCTAAAAGCTCTCTTTCTTTTTCGAGTTGTTGTTTTTTTGTCATGTTTAGTTTGTTTTAGGATTATAAATTAAAATCAGAAGGATACACAAAGGTTACATCGTAGCAGCTACCAAAATCGCTATCGTTAGCGTAATGATGAACCGCTATACAAGGAAATGATAGTGGAATGTTTTCATTTTCAAAATTGACTTCAGTGTCGTTATCTTCATTTAATTCTAATAATAATGTATCAAAATCTTGTTTGGTGGTTAATTTTATTCTTGTCATCATTTAATAATTTTTAATATTAGTTTTTAATTTTAATATAATGGGTTCATATCCTCTTTACTTCCAAGTTCATTCAAAATTTCATTTTTAAGAATGGTAATTTTTAAAAGATGGTTTTCAATTTTAAAACCTGGCCGTTCAGTGTTTTTACTGGCCTTAAGTGTATGAATAGTTGTGGGCAACTCGTTTAATAATTCTAATTGATTGATTCGAAATTCTTTAGCGAAAATTCGTGTAAAACTTATTCCTTTGTGTATCATAAATATTCCAAATTCTTTATGGTTATATGTTATGCAGACTTCGGTTTCGGGTAATTGAAAAAAAGGCAATCTTCCATCTAGTGAGCAGGTTAAACCATTTTTTTCGAAACAATTAGTTTCACTTTCATAAACCAAATACACCGTTTCTCCTTTTTTAAAATCACGTTGTAGCGTTTGATGATCTTTTTTTAATACATCATTTATGAGTGTTAGTTGTATATTTTTCATAGCGTTTATTTTTTAATTGTAATTTATATTCATTGGTGGTGGAGGATTCCATGAGTTTAGTGTTTCAACAATATCCAACCTCGCTCCTTCATCCGAGTATTCAAGAATGGTATTGATAATCATCTTTTTTGAAAACAAAAGGCTCATATAATTCATAATTTCGTCATCCTCAGATAAATTTAATTCTTCAGCTAACATTTTCTTTTTAAATGCTGGAGGTAAATTCATTTCATCATTAAATAAAATGGTGATACAATCGTTTTGCAAATCATCGTTTTCAAGAATTACTTTCACCACTACTTCAGAATTTAAGTTTTCTCTTACAATTTCAATAAGTGCATTGGTATCCATTGTGCTTAAGAATAAGCCAAAAGAAATGTCGTCGGTTTTAATTTTTGTGTTTTCCATTTTGTGTTTTTTATTTTATACATTTTAATATCCAATTTTCGCAAACGATTCTTGCATAACTCCCTCTTCTTCTATATTAAAAATATCAGCTAAAGTGGCGTCCGTATTTAACACAAGTTCTTTGCCTAACGATAATGCCAAACTATTTGCCTTTTGCTGTTTTAATTCTTTAAATTCATACATGGCAATAAGTCGTCCTTTTCTTAATAAAGCTTTATCTATTTGAGAAACATCTGTATTAAATGAACAGATCAATTGTATTTTAAGGCAATCTGCCAATAAACCATCCGTTAAATTCAATAAATTTGAAATAGCAGAAGAGCCTCCAGACTTCCTTGTTTTAATAATGTTTTCAGCATCTTCAATAATTATAATCGAATTAGGATATTCACTTAATATGTTTATAAATTCAGGTGTTGAAATATATTGAGATACTTCAGGTGAAAGAAAAATCAATTTTTTATCTACCTTATTGGTTAAATAACGGATGTAAGAAGTTTTTCCAGTACCAGGCTTTCCGTGAAGCAAAACCAAGCCTTTATCGTTTGCAGTGTTTAATCGTTTTATAATTTTAGCATCTATTTCTTCAAAATCATCATTATAATATTTTTTAATATCACAATCATTTTCTACAACATTATAGGCTTTTAAATCAAATCCATAATCATATTTATGAATTAAATGTATTTTACCACCAACAACAGGCACTTCTTCATAGCCTTTAACAAAGGTTTGAAGATTTAATAAATCTTCTTTTGGAGTTTCGGATGAATAAATAATAGCTGTACTTTCTTGCTGATGTTCTACAGCTCCATGAAAAACCCATAAGTTTTTAGTAAGTGTCATTAAAAAACCTAAATAGCAATATTGGCCAGTTTTTTTGTTTAAATACCGTGTCGAAATAATATCTTTTTCATCTATCTTGTATTGCTCAACTAATGCGGTAAATATTATATCACATTTTGTGTAATAATAATTTATTTGATTACAAACTACTTTGTTAACCTCATAATACATTAAATAGGGTTGCAGAATTTTGTTAGAGTTAAACATTTTAGTTAAATCTATAGTTGAAAAAATAGATTTTTCAATTTTATCATTT
>CAIYSA010000013.1 GCA_903928655.1 uncultured Bacteroidota bacterium | reverse complement strand
CCCAACAGTAACGGCAAGCAGTAATCCAGTAGTATTGTGTATTGGTAATACGGCCACGTTAACGAGTTTAGGCGCGACGTCTTATACATGGAACCCCGGCGGATTAATAGGATCTCCGGTATCAGTATCACCAACCGTAACGACAACTTATACGGTAACAGGTGAGAATGTATTTGGTTGTACAAATACAACAACCTTAACCTTAACAGTTTCTGATCCTACGATTACGGCCACAGCATCCTCAGCAACCATTTGTGCAGGAACCAGTGCAACCTTAACAGGATCAGGTGTATCAACTTATACTTGGAATCCGGGAGCATTAACAGGCAGTACAATTAGTGTGACACCGAGCGTTACTACAACCTATACGGTTGATGGTAATAATGTATTTGGTTGTTTAACTAGTCAAACAGTTGTTATTAATGTTAACACTGCACCATCGTTATCAATTTCATCGACACCAACTGTTTTATGTGCACCAGGTTCATTAACATTAACAGGAAGCGGAGCCTCAACTTATACATGGAGTCCGATAGGCGTAACGACAGCAACAGCAGTAGATAATCCATCAGTAACCACGACATATACCTTAACAGGCTCTGATGCAATCGGGTGTTCGAGTACAGGAACGATAACAATAGCTGTTGGTAGTCCAACAATTATATTGACAAGTTCATCATTAGGAATATGTACAGGCGCATCAGCAACCTTAACGGCAAGTGGCGCTACATCTTACACATGGGATCCAATATCAACAACAGGACCAACAGTATCCGTAAATCCTTTATCCACAACGGTATATACAGTAACAGGATTAGTAGGAACATGTACAAGCATACAAACAATCACGTTAAATGTAAGTGCTACACCAACTATTATTGCAACAGCATCATCGAACACAATTTGTGCAGGAACGAGTGCAACATTAACGGGTACAGGAGCTTCAACTTATACATGGAATCCAGGAAGCTTAACAGGAAGTACGGTTGTAGTAACACCAAGTGTAGCAACGACTTATACGGTTGATGGGGATAATGGATTTGGGTGTATCGCGAGTGAAACAATCACTATCAATATAAATGCAGCACCATCGTTATCCATTTCATCGACACCAACTGTTTTATGTGCTCCGGGCTCATTAACATTAACAGGAAGCGGAGCCTCAACTTATACATGGAGTCCTATAGGCGTAACGACAGCAATAGCAGTAGATAATCCATCAGTAACCACGACGTATACCTTAACAGGCTCTGATTTAATTGGCTGTTCGAGTACAGAAACAATAACAATAGCTGTTGGTAGTCCAACAATTATATTAACAGGCTCATCATTAGGCATATGTATAGGCGCATCAGCAACCTTAACGGCAAGTGGCGCTACATCTTACACATGGAATCCGGTATCATTAACAGGCTCAACTATTTCAGTATCACCAACAGTAACAACAACTTACACAGTAACAGGAATAGTAGGAACATGTATTGGGACAGAAACAATCAATTTAAATGTAAGTGCTAGTCCAACGTTAGTTTTAACAGCATCCTCTGATACTATCTGTGAAGGAACACCAACAACATTAACGGGAATGGGTGCATCAACTTATACATGGAATCCAGGAGGATTAACAGGAAGTACGGTTGCGGTAACGCCAAGTGTTACAACGACCTATACAGTTGATGGTGATAATGGCTTAGGATGTATTGCTAGTGAAACGATAATAATTAAAGTAAATGCGGCCCCATCCTTATCTGTTTCAGCTACACCAACTGTATTATGTGTTGCAGGCTCAGTTACATTAACCGGAAGCGGAGCAGCAACTTACACATGGAGTCCGCTAGGAGTAACAACATCAACAGCAGTAGATAGTCCATCAATAACTACAACCTATACATTAACAGGAACTGATTTAATTGGTTGTTCAAGTAATCAAACGATAACCATCAGCGTAGGCAATCCTACGATAACAATCGTAAGTACACCATCTGTTTTATGTATAGGTTCAACAGCAACCTTAACAGCAAGTGGAGCTTCAAGTTATACGTGGAGTCCTTTAGCTATAGTAGGAAGTACAGTTACAGATTCTCCGCTAATAAATACGACTTACACAGTAACGGGCGACAATGGATTTGGTTGTGTATCAACTAATACGTTTGTGTTAGCAGTAATTAATTGTTCATTATCAACAAGCGTGTTTGGTTTAACAAAAGCAGTAAGTACACCAACTATTATTAATAGTAATGCTTATAATGTGACGTATACTTTGGTTGCAACTAATGCATCAACAGTAAACTTAACAAACTTCAGTATAATTGATAATTTAACGACTACGTTTCCTTTACCAACCACATATAGTGTTATTTCAGTACCGTTAGTAACGTCTATCAATAGTAGCTTAACAGTAAATTCAATTTTTGATGGCGCATTACAAAATGATTTATTATCACCATTAACAAGTACATTGTTAGCAGGTAAAGTAGATACGATTGTCTTTACGGTTCAAATTAATCCAAATGGATTTATGGGACCTTTCTATAATTCAGGAGTTGGATTTGGGACTGATTCATTAGGAATAGTGGTATCAGATAGTTCAAATACAGGTTTTTATTATGATCCAGATTTAGATGGCGATCCAACAAATAATGATACGGCGACAGTTTTAACATTACCACTATTTAGTCAAATAGGCGTAGCAAAAAGCGGAAGTGTTTCGACTGTTTTAGATGATAAAACGTTAGACGTTACTTATGTGATTAAAGTTAAGAATTTAGGTAATGATACACTTAAGATGGTTCAGGTTGTGGATAATTTAACGATTCCATTACCAGCGACTTATACGATAAAATCGGGACCAATAGCAACAGGAAGTTTGACGGCAAATACGCTTTATGATGGAATATTAGATCCTAATTTGTTAGTAGCTAGTTCGAGTACGTTAGCACCCGGGCAAACAGAAACGATAACCTTTGTATTAAACATTACTCCAAATGAAGTAAAATCGATTATAAATATAGGAGTTGGAAGTGGGGTAAGTTCATTAGGACTAGCAGTTCAGGATTCTTCAAATATGGGTGGTATTATTGATCCAAATGGAAATGATATAGCAGGTGAGCAGGGAGAAAATATACCAACGGTATTAGAATTACCAGAGGTAAATATATTTGTACCAGATGTGTTTACACCAAACGGAGATGGTAAGAATGATTTATTTGTGATCAAAGGAATAACAGGAAGAGTAGTGAAATTAACGGTGTTTAATAGATGGGGTAATTTAGTATACGAAGCAGATGCTTATGATAATACATGGAATGGAACACCAAATGTAAGCGCTTTAATTATCGGAAATAGTAAACTACCTCAAGGAACTTATTTCTTTATTGCAGAATTTGAAGATGGAAAAACTAAAACAATAAATGGATACGTTGTATTACAATACTAATAGTAAAAAATAGAAAAATGAAAAAAACAATTATAATTTTAATTTCGGTAATTTTTATTAGCACTGCTACTAAGGCTCAATATGATGCTATGTTTACCCAGTATATGTTTAATGAAATGTACATTAATCCTGCGTATACAGGTTCTAAAGAAGCAATGGCAATAAATTTAACACATAGGCAGCAATGGGTTAATTTTCCAGGTAGACCAATTACAACTTCTTTTACTGTGCACGGACCTTTATCTAATAATAAAATGGGACTTGGAATTAGTGTTCTAAATGAACAAATTGGAAAATTAAGTCGCAATCTTGTGTATTTAAATTATGCTTATAGAGTAAAAATTGGCGAGAATGGTCATTTATCTTTTGGTATAATGGGTGGTATTCACAATCAAGTGAATAAACTATCTGAATTGAAGCCAACTGAAATTGGAGATGCTCAAATTTCTCAAAATACGCCAAATATAATTTCACCAAATTTTGGTTCAGGAATTTATTATTATACAAAGAAGTTTTACGTTGGAATTTCAATTCCTAGAATGATTGATGATAGTTATTTATTCAATTCAACAGGAGGTATAATTAAATCAACAAAAATAGACCCAAATAAATTTCATTACTATTTCACTGTAGGGAAAGTATTTGATGTAAATGAAAATTTAAAAATAAAGCCACAAGCAATGGTGAAAATGGTTCAGAATGCGCCAATTCAATATGATTTAAATGTAAATTTTTTAATAAAAAATAAAATTTGGGCCGGTGTTTCATATAGAAGTGGTGCTGATGTTTCTGCTCTAATAGGAGTTCAGGTAAATTCACAATTCTTAGTAAATTATTCTTATGATTACTCATTAACAAAAATCCAAAAATATTCTCAAGGTTCTCATGAAATCACGTTAGGGTATTTATTTTCTTATAAACAACGCAAAGTCGTAACACCAAGATATTTCTAAATTATGAAAAAATCAATTATTTTAATTTCAATTATTAGCTTTATTTCATTTAATGGTATTTCTCAAAGTTCCTCCATTAAAAAAGCGAATAAATTGTATAATGCAAAGTTATATTTCCAGGCTATTCCAAAATATAGTTCTATATTAAAAAAAGACAGTACAAGCCAAGAAGTGCTTACAAATTTAGCTGATTGCTATCGCTTTACTAACAATAATAAAGGACAAATATATTGTTATGAAAAATTAGTTAGCTTAGGAAAAATAGAAGATTTACAAAAGCTATATTATGGACAAGCATTAATGGGAGATGGCAGATATGAAGAGGCTAAAATATTTTTAGATGAATTTAAGTCTGATAACAGAGGTTCTGAATTTTCGAAAGCAATTATTAATATTGAAAATTTTCTTAAAAATAAAGATGCGTATCAAGTTGATGAAGTTAATTTTAATTCTGATGACGATGATTTTTCAGCCATTCCATTTTTGAAAAACAATGTAGTATTTACATCTTCAAAAACAAAATCAGCTTGGATTAATAGAAAGCATGGTTGGACAGGTAAGAATTACTGTAATATGTTTATCACCGAAGGAGATACTACTGGTGCTTTTAAAAAACCAAAATTATTTTTAAAAGAATATGCAACAAAATTTAATGATGGTCCTTTTTGTGCAACTAAAGATGGTCAAACAATTTTCTTCACCAGAAATTCATTTAATAAAAAAGATAAAAGTAGCGATGGTTCTCAAAAATTACAACTATTTCAAGCTACAATAATTGATGGAAAAGTTCAATCATTAATGAAATTAAAATTTAATTCCACTGAATTTAATTGTGCTCACCCAGCTATAAGTGCTGATGGAAAAACTTTATATTTCTCTTCTGATATGGGTGGCGGAAAAGGTGGAATGGATATTTGGTATTGTAAACAAGATGCTGCAGGAGCTTGGGAAACGCCTATAAATCTTGGAGATAAGATAAACACGCAAGGAAATGAAATATTCCCATTTATTACTCAAGATAATCTTTTATATTTTGCATCAACAGGCCATGGTGGACTAGGTGGCTTAGATATTTTTGAAGTTAAATTAAAAGAAAACGGTGCATTTAGCAAAGTTTACAACATGGGTAGCCCAATAAATACTATAAATGATGACTTCGCTTATAATTTATTTGAAGATGGTAATAAAGCATTTTTAAGTTCAAATAGAAAAACAGGAGGAATGAATGATGATATTTATTTAGTATCTGTTTTAAGAAAAGTTGTAAGAGGAAAAATAGTTAACATCATTGTAAAGGATAAATTTACTCAAGAAGTTTTACCTTTAACTAAATTACAATTAAATGCAGATACTTTTTTAACTAATGATAAAGGTGAGTATCAAGCTACTATTGAAGATGATGTAAATTATAATATTATAGCTTCAAGGGAAAAATACTTCACTTTAAATGACTCTGTTTCAACAAAATCATCAAAAGAAGAATTTGAGTTTACAAAAACTTTAGAATTAGTGAAAGATTTTAAATTGTCTTTATTAGCTGGTATTTATGATGCAAGAACAGGGGTTGGAATCGAAGGCGTTAGAATAACAATTAAAGATGTATCACAAATTAATTCTTTTGAATTAATTAAGACAGAAAAAAATGGAGAGTACAGAAAACTTTTAACTGATAAAAAAGTTGGAGATAAATTACAGTATATAATAACAATTGAAAAAGAAGATTATTTAACTAAAACTTTAACTTTTGAATATGAAATAAAAAAAGAAGGCGAAATTCAATTAAATGAATTATTAGGATTAACAATTGGAAAAGTTGAAGTAGGTGTGGATATTGCAAAAATGATAGATGTAAAACCTATTTATTTTGATTTAGGGAAATCAATTATTAGAGAAGATGGAGAAATTGAATTAAATAAAATTGTTTCTGTTATGAAAGAGTATCCTAATATTGTTATAGAATTAGGTTCTTATACTGATTGTAGAGGTTCAATGTCAAGTAATTTACGATTATCTGAAAAAAGAGCAGAAGCATCATCAGGATATATAATTAAAAATGGAATTAATAAAAATAGAATTACATATAAAGGTTATGGTGAAAGTAAATTATTGAATTCTTGTGAATGTGAAGGCGATAAAACGTCGACTTGTTCGGAAGAAGAACATGCTAAAAATAGAAGAACAGAATTCATTATTGTTAAAGTCAAATAAAAAAAATAACTTTTTTAAAAAAACACCCATTTACATTTCTGTAGATGGGTGTTTTTTTCTTAATTTTAAATTCGTTATTATTTATTTAAAAATTTAAAATCTTTTCCTGTATAGCGAGCATTGTTTCCTAGTTGCTCTTCAATTCTTAATAGTTGGTTATACTTTGCAATCCTATCGCTTCGTGAGGCTGAACCTGTTTTTATTTGACCACAATTCAATGCAACTGATAAATCAGCTATTGTTGTATCTTCTGTTTCGCCACTTCTATGACTCATTACAGATGTATAGCTATTTGTTTGTGCTAATTGAACAGCGTTAATAGTTTCAGTTAAAGTTCCAATTTGATTTACTTTTACTAAAATAGAATTGGCAACTCCCATATTTATTCCTTTTGATAAGAAATCAACATTTGTAACAAATAAATCGTCTCCAACTAATTGGGTAGTAGAACCTAATTTATCAGTCATTAATTTCCATCCATCCCAATCTTCTTCTGCAAAACCATCTTCAATCGAAATAATAGGATATCTTTTTCTCCAATCAGCCCAAAAATCAACCATTTGCGAAGCTGTTAATTTATCGCCAGTTGATTTTTTAAAGTGATACATTTTCTCCTCGGTATTATAAAACTCAGAAGCTGCAGCGTCCATAGCTATATAAATATCTTCTCCAGCTTTATAACCTGCTTTTTCAATAGCAATCATTACTGCTTTAATTGCATCTTCATTGTTTTTAAAATTAGGTGCAAATCCACCTTCATCTCCAACATTGGTTGCTAGGCCTTGTGATTTTAAAACAGCTTTTAAATGATGAAATACTTCAGTCCCCATTCTTAAACCTTCGCTAAAGCTATCTGCTCCAACAGGCATAATCATAAATTCCTGAAAGTCAATCCCGTTATCAGCATGTGAACCTCCATTTAAAATATTCATCATTGGAATTGGCAATAAATTAGCATTTACTCCTCCAATATAACGATAAAGAGGTTGACCAACAGCCTCAGAAGCGGCTCTTGCAACAGCTAGTGAAACACCTAAAATAGCATTAGCACCTAAATTTCCTTTATTTGCACTTCCATCAAGTTCAATCATGGCAGCATCAATGCCATTTTGATCAAAAATATACATGCCTTTTAATCTTTCTGCAATTACAGTATTAACATTGTTTACAGCTTTTAATACTCCTTTTCCTAAATATTGACTTTTGTCGTTATCTCTTAATTCAACAGCTTCATGTATTCCCGTTGACGCTCCAGATGGAACGGCAGCTCTACCTAAAATCCCTTGATCTGTAACTACATCAACTTCAATAGTTGGGTTTCCTCTCGAGTCTAATATTTGACGAGCAATAATTGCGTGTATAAATGACATATTTTTAATATTAAATTGTTAGTCAAAATTAATTAAACTTTTATGATATGAGAAAAAAAAGAATCAAATTTTAATACCAATTACTAAAACATCATCAGTTTGCTCATTGTCTTGTTTCCAATTATTAAATGAATATTCCAAAAAAGCTTCCTTTTCTTCTGTATCCATTTCTATTATTGTTTTAAGAAGATCTTTAAAATTTGATTTATTTAATTTTTTGTTTTTAGAACCTCCAAATTGATCAATAAAACCATCAGTAAACAAATAAACACTATCATTTTTTTGTAACTGAAATTCTATATTTTCAAATCTTTTTTCAATTCCTGAAAAAAAGCCAATTGGATAACGATTACCTTTTAATTCAATAAGTTCAAAGCTCCTTTCAATAATAACTGATCTAAAAGCACCTGCAAAAACTAAGTGGTTTGTAATTTTATCAATTCTTATTAAAGCTACATCCATACCGTCATTAAATGAGGCTCCTTCTTGCTTGTTAATGGCTCCATCTAATGCAATATCCAACGCTTTTAAAATTTCATTAGGTTGCAATATTTTTTTATTAATAAATACTTCTTTAAATAAAGAATTTGCTAACATACTCATCATCGCTCCAGGAACGCCGTGTCCTGTGCAATCTACAACGGCAATAAATTTAAATTGTTCAGTTTCATAAAACCAATAATAATCACCACTTACAATATCTTTTGGTTTATATATTAAAAATGAATTTTCGAAAATAACATTTAATTGTTTAGGTGTCTGTAATATAGATTCTTGAATTCGTTGAGCGTAATAAATACTATCAGTTATGCTTTTATTTTGTTCAATAAGTTGCTTATTACTTTCTAACCATCTTTTCTCTTTTAACTTATTGACAGTTATATCACTGCCAACAGCAATTAGCTGATCATCATTAAGGAATGAAATATCCCAACGAATGTATTTTGTACCACCATTTTTTGTTTTGATAGTATGTTCAAAATTTTGATTAGAAATATTGTTTTTTT
>CAIYSA010000012.1 GCA_903928655.1 uncultured Bacteroidota bacterium | reverse complement strand
TAACTCGCCTTTTTCTACTTCTGTTATTACTTGTAATTTAAAGGCGAAACTGTAATCTTTTTGACTACGCTTCTTCCTTTGTTCTGTTTGATTTTTCATCTTTTAAGTTGTTTGTGTGACAACCTATTTCAGGACGAGAGACCTTATTAAAAAAAGCCTTACAAAGTTAAATAATTTGTAAGGCTTTTTTATTGATTACCATTAGTCTATTTTTTAATAGAACGGAGTTTTTTAATTAGTTATATATTTGATAGCCATGTTTTGTATAAAGGCACTTTCCAAGCCAACAAGAGTGAATCTGAACTCGTTATCGTATTGTCATAAATAAGCGTATCTTTTGTAATATCACCAGATAACACTAATTCTTTAATTTTAGATTGATGAGTAATTTGTAATTCAGAGTTTTGCTCATAAGCAACCAACATTCTATTTAACAATTCAATATGTAACACTTGTTCTTGCTCTTTAATAAATCGCACTTGTTTATCAATGCTACAACCGCTAGCATTATAAGACTCTTCATTCACTTTAAATATCAAAAGCCTGTTATTGACTAATTCATACGAGGCATCAAGTTTCACATCATGAGCTGTCCAAGAATTAACAAATTCAAGACACTTAATTTTAAAATCAGCGAGTTGCTCGTTCGTTAATTCCTTACTTAATGTATATATCCAAATACGGTGATTCATGTTATTTTAATATTTTAAATAAACTTACACTTTCTGCTTGCAAAAGCACACATTCTTAATAAGATAACGCCGTGTTTAAATCTCGAAATATTTGTTTCTCCATATGTTCGTTCTCTATAACGTATTGGAACTTCTACAATTTTAAGATTTAATTTATGTGCACCAAATAATAAATCAAAATCTCCAAAAGGATCAAATTCGCCAAAATAAGTACGGTTTTTTGTCAACTTAATATAGTCCTCTCTAAACATTACTTTAGTGCCGCAAAGTGTATCTTTAAAGCGTTGTTCGAGCAGCCAAGTAAATGCCCAGCTAAAAAAGTGATTCCCTAGGTAATTTAAAAACCGCATAGCTTCTTTATCCATTGGGTAAACTAAACGTGTTCCATTAATAAAATCACCTTTACTACCAGCAATAGCGTCGTAAAACTTTGGTATATCTTCTGGCGGCACCGTTAAATCAGCATCTAAAATCATTAAGATATCTCCAGTTGCTATTTTGTAACCTTCTCTTACAGCATCAGCTTTTCCTTTACCTTTTTGCTGTCCAATTTTTATATCATGAGTGGCTGCATATTTCTTTTGAATTTCCTGAATTTTATCCCAAGTATCATCAGTGCTATTTCCTTCAATAAAAATAATTTCTACGTGTTTCCCAAATTTCGGTAAACGAGTAATAGCATTTTCAATATTTCCACTTTCGTTACGAGCAGGTATTACAACTGTTGTGCTATATTTTGTTTTATAATCTGCTTCATTACTTAATGGTAATGGTTTTGCAAACGAATAGGTATTTAAACTAAAAAAGCGAAAGATAGGAAATTTAGCTAATACCAAATTGAATAATTCGGCAATTAAGGGAATATAAAAAGGAAAAATAAAACGCTTACTATTTCTATATACATCAAAGCCAGAAATAAATAATAAATTATTTACATCTTTTGAATTCAACCAGTTTTGCGTGGGTGTTTTTGTTTTTAATCCAAGTAATTCCGCAAGCTTTAATGCCGGTTCCCATAATGAATTATAATACTGTACAATTACTTTAGTATTTGGATGGCTCACTTTTTTCACCTGTTCAAATACGACTTGTATATCATCAACAAATCCAATTAAATTACTGATAATAATGTAATCATAGGTTTTTGTTAACGTAATGTTGGTGGCATCCATTAATAAAAATTCTATATTTTTATCTTTGTGTTTATCTTTTGCCCAGGCAATTTGACCTTCACTAAAGTCAATACCAGTTTTTGTACTACCAGCGATATTAGCAAGTAAATCGCCACTTCCGCAGCCAATTTCTAAAACTGAAGTATCTTGATGAGAAAAATAACTGCAATAATTTGTTATTTCTTTCCAATAATAATTGGTAATACCACGCGATTTCCGTTTAGAAGCAAGGACGTTAAAATATTCTTTAATGTTTTTCAAAATGTATTGTAATAAGTAGCTAAATTACGGAAATTATTTCAAATGCTCAGATTGAAAATGGCTATATAAACTACTTTAACTTAAATAATTTGTATTCGGAATTAGTGAAAACTAATTGGTTGTTAATGGTATCTGAAACAAGATAAAACGATAATTTCTCATTTGGGAAATGACTATTTAAGAGCACAAACTTGGATTTAAATTTTTGTAACTGTTTTTTTATTTCAACTTCATCTAAATCATTTTTCAATACAACTGAATTCGTATTTGTGAAAAGTGCTAACGCTCTTGGCTTTTCGAACACAATTACCTCATTGGTTAATTGTAATGATTTTATGAAATTGAAGACCTCGTAACTACTATCTGTGCTTGGGCCATCAGCTGTAATCTTTTGATTCTCAATTATTTTTTCAATTGCTGGTTTATAGGAGAATAGCAAAATTAAACCAAATACTACTGAAGCCACTTTATAATTTAAATTAAATGGTTGTAAACCTTTTTTGATTGCAATAATTGCATAATAAAAAATGAAAAATAAAATCGGGCTTATAAATCTAAGGCCTGTGTCGCCAAACTGAAACATTGCAATAAAGACAATATAAACTAAAACAAATACATTAATAAAATTGAATCTATGTTTTTTCCATTCGTAAAAATAACCAAGTGTACTAAATGTAACCAACGCTGCTGAGCCAATAACACCAATGAAGTATTGGGTTTTTGGTTCATAAATATTAAAAAAGTACGATAATGCTAAAAAATTATAAGATATATGTTCGTTTATTCTGTTGAACAAACCATTGAATTCAAAAAATGAAGGGTAATTAGTTTCGCATGGAAATGCGAATTTTAATATTACATAAAGCAATGTAAAGCTAAACAGACTTATTATTGTTTTTTGATGGCGCTTAAATGAGAATTCATTTAGTGGGGTTGCTAAAAATAATTCATGAATTAAGAAAACAAAAATGACTAATAATCCAATTGCTCTGATATGCGCTAAGAATGCTAACATTAGGCCCAATAGGATAGCGGTTGCAATTGTTTTGTTTTTAGGAATTAAATAAATACTTGCTAATAAAAAGCTTGTAAATGCTAAATCGGAAACTATTTCTGTTTTAAAATTTAAAAAAATAGGGTTGTATGCAATAATTAATGTTGTAAAAAAAGCTGCTAAAAAGGAAAAGTGATTTCTTAAAAATAAAAAACCAAATAAACTGACTATCAATAAAAAGAAAGTCATGGTATAATTTAAAACCATAAAATTAAAACCATAATGTTTTATGATAGGCGCCAAAAGAATTGGAAACCCTGTGGGATAAGCCTGAGGCCCAAGAAAGACATCATAATTATAAACATAACCTGTGTTGTTTTGGGAAATGCCTTCAGTAATGTTTTTTGCTTGATGAATGTATTGAGCAAAATCATCACCCCAATCATGGCTTGATTTGATATTAATAAAAAACAAGGGAATGAGAAATAACAAAAGAACAGTATGTTCAATCACTTTTTTCATTAATAATTTAATAATTCTTGAATGGCTATTTCAACTTTATCTGCATTTGGCAACATTGTTTTTTCCAAAATAGAATTTAAAGGAATCGCTGGTAAATTTTCAGCGCCAATAACTATAACAGGAGCATCTAATTGTTTAAAACAATTTTGCGAAATTCGTGAAGCGATACTCTGTGCAAAACCATTAAATACAGGCTCTTCAGTTAATACCATACATTTTCCATGTTTGGATGCACTTTCAAAAATAGCAAATTCATCAATTGGCGAAATCGTTCTTAAATCAATTATTTCAATTTGTCCTTCAAATTTTTTGGAAGCACTTTTTGCCCAATAAACTCCCATACCGTAAGTAATAATAGTAATTGACTTTCCATTACTAACGTTTTGCTCGCTAGCAGTTTGAACCATTCTTGCTTTTCCAAATGGAATTACATAATCTTCATCAGGTTCGATTGTTTTAGCGTCTTCGGTACCTTTTATTTTACTCCAATACAAGCCTTTATGTTCTAACATAATCACAGGATTTGGATCGTAGAAAGCTGATTTCATTAAGCCTTTTAAATCAGCACCTGTACTTGGATATGCAATTTTAATCCCTTTAATATTTGCTAATACACTTTCAACAGAACTCGAATGATATGGTCCGCCACTTCCGTAAGCACCAATTGGCACACGAATAATACAACTCACTGGCCATTTACCATTACTCAAATAACACGAGCGACTTACTTCCGTAAATAATTGATTTAAGCCTGGCCAAATATAATCAGCAAATTGAACCTCCACAATTGGTTTTAATCCAACGGCGCTCATTCCAACTGTACTCCCAATTATAAATGCTTCTTGAATAGGTGTATTAAATACACGGTTATCTCCAAATGTTTGTGCTAAAGTTGCAGCCTCTCTAAATACACCTCCTAGACGTTTTCCAACATCTTGTCCATATAATAACGCTTCAGGATGTTTTTCCATTATTTCTCTGATAGCAAATAAAGCACTATCAACCATAACGGTTTTGTCCTTACCACTTGGTTCTCTGTTACCCTTTTCTTCTGTAATTGGGGTTGGAGCAAAATCATGTAAAAATAAATCTTCAGTGCGAGGATCTTCTTCTAATAATGCTTTTTGATATTCAGCTTCAACTAAAATAATAGCATCCTCTTCAATTTTTTTAATTTCTTTAACATCGAGACCCGCAACAATTAATTGATTACGTAAACGAGGCAAAGGATCTTTTTTTGCGCATTCTTCTAAATCATCTCTGTACCATTCTTTACGAACGCCTGATGTATGGTGGTTTAGTAAAGGAACTTTTGCGTGCACCAACATTGGCCTGCGTTCTTTACGAATTATTTCTAAACACTCATTAATAGTATTATAAGAGGAAATAAAATCAGTACCATCAATGGTACGAGTTTCTAACCCTTTAAAACCTTTAGCGTATTCTGTAATATCTTGAGAACGAATTTCGCGGGCGTGTGCCGAAATATCCCATTCATTATCTTGTACTAAATATAAAATTGGTAACTTTTTTAAAGTTGCCATTTGAAAAGCTTCTGCAACTTCGCCTTCTGTGCAACTTGCATCACCTAAAGAACAAACCGCGACAGGATTTTTTCCTTGAAAATCTTTTTGTAAATTATTTAATTCCAAATATTGTAAACCCATTGCAACACCTGTTGTAGGAATAGCTTGCATTCCAGTGGCACTACTTTGATGAGGAATTTTCGGCATATCATCTCTACGTAAACTTGGATGAGAATAATACGTTCTTCCACCAGAAAAAGGATCGTTACGCTTTGCTAATAATTGCAACATTAATTCAAAAGGGGTAATTCCGATAGATAATAATACGCTATCATCTCTGTAATAAGGACTCACAAAATCTTGTGGAAGTAATTGTAATCCTAAAGCAATTTGAATGGCTTCATGTCCGCGAGAAGTAGCATGAACATATTTAGCAGTAACTTCTTTATTAGCTTCATATAGCTCTGCCATGCTTTTAGCAGTGCACATTAATCTATATGCTTTTTTTAAAGTTTCTGTAGATATTTTTGTTTTCAAAATTGTTGATTCTAAAACTGAAGTGGCCATTTATAGTGATTCTAAAGAATACTAATGTATTAAATATTAAGGAAATTGCCTAAAAATACTTAAAAACATGATTTTTTTTATTTAATAATTACTCCTTTTTTATCTATAAAAGGTATCATTTGGAAATTAGAATCAATAATAGATTCTGGTAAAAAGACGTACTGTTTGTCATACATTATCCCATTAATTGTGAAACTTATCCAGTATTCATTGCTAATTCCAAAAACTTCTTTTGAAACAGGCTCAATCAGTTTATAATCTAATGATTCTACTTCTTCAAAAAAATGACGCAATGTACTTGTCTTTTTTTTCACATAATTAATAACGCCATAACCAGTAGATGTTATTAATACATTTTTAATATCTTCTTCTCTAAAATTGAAAACATAGGCATTGTATTCGTCTAATCCTTCGTGTTCTCTTACAATAGCAATAGCTATATCTTCAACTTCAGGAAATATGATGTCTTTTATCATTACAATCTTTTTATATAAAGCGCACTAGAAATTATTAAATTAATTTGATTAAATAATTTTCTTTTTTTCCTTTACTTACTAATAAATAAGTTTGATTATTAAATTGAGATAATTCGATTAACGTATTTGCATCAATTACCTTAATTTTATTGATACTTACAGCATTTCCTGTAACCATTTTTCGTGCCTCATTATTACTTGGAAATACTTCTGCTTTTTCCACTAATAATGCAATTATATTAACTGGATTAGATAATTCGTTTTTACTTATTTCAAATGTATCAATACCACTTAATAATTTTTCAAATTTTGCGGCATCTAAATTTGAAACATCTTCAGCTTTTGCTTTAAATAAAAATTCGCCAGTAGCAACTGCATCATTAAAATCTTCTTCACTATGCACGCGAATTGTGATTTCTTTTGCTAAAGCTTTTTGTAAATGACGTTCGTGAGGCGCGGCATTATGTTTAGTTTCTAATTCTTCAATTTCTGATTGAGATAAAAGAGTGAAAATACGAATGTAGGTTTTAGAATCTTCATCACTCACGTTCAACCAAAATTGATAAAATTTATAGGGCGATGTTTTTTTCCTATCTAACCAAATATTTCCACTTTCAGATTTACCGAATTTTGTTCCGTCTGATTTTTTTATTAATTGAGTCGTTAATGCAAAGGCTTCGCCACTTGCTTTTCGGCGAATAAATTCTGTTCCTGTAGTAATATTACCCCATTGATCCGAACCACCCATTTGAATTTTACAATTTTTTTCTTTCCATAAATGGTAAAAATCGTAACCCTGAATTAATTGGTAACTAAATTCAGTAAAGGACATTCCTGTATCGCCATTAATTCGATTTTTTACCGAATCTTTAGCCATCATATAATTTACGGTGATATGTTTACCAGCATCGCGAATAAAATCTAGAAAAGAATAATTTTTAAACCAATCATAATTATTAACTAATTCGGCGCTATTTTCTCCACAATCGAAGTTTAAAAATTGTTGCAATTGTTTTTTAATGCCCTCAATATTTTCATTTAAAGTATCAGCATCTAATAAGTTTCTTTCTGATGATTTTCCGCTTGGATCACCAACCATTCCAGTTGCTCCACCAACCAAAGCTAATGGTTTGTGGCCTGCTAACTGAAATCGAACTAAGGTCATGATTTGCGCTAAGCTGCCAACATGAAGACTATCGGCCGTTGGATCGAACCCAATATAACCAGTTGTCATTTCTTTGTTTAATAATTCTTCCGTACCAGGCATTACATCATGTAAGATGCCACGCCATTTAAGTTCTTCTATAAAATTTGAATTCATTTTAATTTCTAAAGGATAAAAATAGAAAAAATTAGTGAAGAATTTTAGTTTTTAATAAAATCATAAATAACCTTGCTGCAAATCATTTTATAATGTTTAATATCAGATAAATATAAATAAAAAAACTCATCACAATTGATGAGTTTTTCTATTTATATTATTTCAAAAAATTATTTAGATAACGCAAATCTGATAGACCTGTTTTTTCTTTGATCATTTGACGAATTATCAAATAAAGGATTGCTAGAACCATCACCAATACTTCGTTTGAAATTAGTGCTTTTTACGCCTCGTTTCATTAACTGTTGACGCACATAATTTGCTCGACGAACGGATAATAAATCGTTAAATTCTTTAGTTCCTTTTGAGCACGTATGACCAATGATGTTGAGTTTTATACTTGGATCTGTTTTAATTAAATCAGCTATTTCATCTAATTTTTTTAATGCTCCAGCATTAAGTTGTGAACTATTTAAGTCGAATACAGCTTCCTCAGCAAGGATATTTATTTTAGCAAGAATATCCTCTTTTACTAAATCCTCCTTGGTTTTTTTCACTTCTGTGTTTTCAACTTCAACTATGCTTTCAGATTCTTTTGTTTTTGATACCGTTGTCGATTTTTTAACTACAGCTGTTTTTTTAGAATCTATTAATTTTGAGTTTTCAGTTTTTGCAATCTCTTCTTTTTTGTTATTACCTACAACTGATTCATTTGGTTTTTCTTTAGCAACTTCTTTTGTGTTTTTTAAATCTGTATTCGTTTCATTTTCTTCAGAAATATTATTTTTTTCACCTTTCAAATTTACAAAAGAAGAACTATCCTTTTTATTTGTTTGCGCGGAATCTTTAGTAGTTGATTTTTCGTCAAGTACATCGTCTTTTACCTCTGCTACTTTTGCAACACTTTCTGCTGGTTTTTCTATTACAACAGGTTTTTTTGTTTCATCTGATTTTGAATTTTCAATTATTGCTATTTCTTCTTTTTTGTCATTAATTACAACTGTTTCACCTGGTTCTACTTTTGCAACACTTTCTGCTGGTTTTTCTATTACAACAGGTTGTTTAGTTTCATCTGATTTTGAATTTTCAATTTTTGCAATCTCTTCTTTTTTATTATTTATTACAGCTGTTTCACCTGGTTCTACTTTTGTAACTTCTGGTTTTTCTATTACAACAGGTTGTTTAGTTTCATCTAATTTTGAATTTTCAGTTTTTGTAACCTCTTCTTTTTTGTTATTAATTACAACTGTTTCACCTGGCTCTACTTTTGTAACTTCTGGTTTTTCTATTACAACAGGTTTTTTTGTTTCATCTAACTTTGAATTTATTGGATTTGTAGACTCTTCTTTTTTGTTATTATTTACAACATTTTCACTTGGCTCTACTTTTTCAACTTCTTCTTTTTCTGTTTTAACAGGGTTTTTAAATTCCTCTAACTTTGGTTTTTCAGTTTTAGCAACTTCCTCTTTTGCATCCGTTTCTTCTGTATTAGAATTATCTGCATCTGCTATTTTACGAGAACCGT
>CAIYSA010000011.1 GCA_903928655.1 uncultured Bacteroidota bacterium | reverse complement strand
CTGACACATTGTTAAAAAATGAAAAGGTATTAACAGTTTATTAAAAAATAAAGTTAATACTAGCACAAACACAAAGGTTTTTCCTGCTTACTTCCCTTAGCTAAAATAAAGCAGAGTATACTGAAACTATTTAAAAAAACAATAAATCTTATTAATTGTATAAAACCTTTTATATTTTTCTTTTTTTTATACTGTTTTGCTGTGAAGCTAAAACACAAACTGAATATATTACCAACGGTAGTTTTGAACAAATTGACTCTTGTTATGGAAATTATGCTCCAATTGGCTTAGACGTATTTGAATGGAGTGGTTGCAAAGGTTGGAGCAATCCCATAAAAAGCAGTAGTGATTTATGGTGCTATGGGGGCAAAATAGGTGTGTTTTCCCCCCCTGCTAATCCTTCTGGTTATCAATTTGCAAGAACAGGCAATAATTTTGCAGGTATTTTAATTGGTTCTGGTACCTTTAATGCTAATTATAGGGAGTATGTTCAAAATAATCTTCAACAACCTCTTAAGTTAAATAAAATATATAACATTGAGTTTTATTTATCAGATGCAGTTATTCCTTGTGCCACAAACCAATATGGAGTTAAATTTTTTAATACAAAATATAATAATTCAACTACTTATTGGCTTACTAATTTAATACCTGATGCTATAAATGGTAAAAGTAATTTTATTACAGATACTTTGGGTTGGCAAAAAGTAAGTTTGCAATACAAAGCTAATGGTACAGAAAATTACATAGTGATTGGTTGTTTTGCTGATAGTTTAAATCTAACAATAGAGCCTAATGGTTGTGATACAAGCGGAAATGGTGTGCCATATGTTTTTGGTGTTGGTAATGTTTTCATTGATGATGTTTCTATTATTGAAATAGAAAACTATTCACCCATAATACCAAACGTATTTACACCAAATAATGATAATGCTAACGATGTGTGGCTTTGCGATTTAACTAATTACAAAGATGTGAGTTGTATTATTTATAATCGATGGGGTATAAAAGTTTTTGAATCTAAAACGAACATAATACAATGGGATGGAAGAACTACTTCGGGTATAAGTTGCTTAGATGACGTTTATTTTTATATCATTGAAACAGAAGGAGAAAAATATAAAGGACATATTCAGTTAATAAGATAAAACTTATTAAACATGAAAAATAAACAAAAGATAGTTTGAAGTTTATAAAAAAATATCACAAACAAATATCTGAAAAATGGTACGAGTTTTTTGTATTAAATAAAACTCCAAAGTGTAGAAAAATTACAACAAAATTGTAAAGATGAAAGTTATAACAGCAAAATATTTAGACGATTATAAAATCGAAATTATATTTGATGACAACAAAAAAAATGTTGTTAACTTTTTGCCTGCATTAAAAAAATACGCTACTTGCAAAAAGTATTTAGATATTACTTTGTTTAAGAAGTTTAAAGTAGATTCTGGAAATATTGTTTGGGGTAATAACTGGGAAATGATTTTTAAACTAGAAAACTTGTACGAAAATAAATTTAATTAATAATACGCATACTCCTATAGAGTAAGGCAAAACAATTTTCCATATGAAAAAAAGAATGCCTTATAAAAACATTAACCACACTTTAAAAGCATTAAAAGGCAAATCATGGACGGACTTGACTTATGCTTTAAATGAGTGCCCACAATTCGACACACCACAACAAGTATTTAATTATTTAAAGCAACGTATAACCTATAAGAACTACTCAAAGGTATAGAGTTACATCAATCACTACCAACTTTAGTTGTGATTTGCTTTAGCTCAACAATTACAACTGGTATATCCAGAGTTAGTTGTTACGCTTCGTATACCAGCAAAATATGATAGTTTAGGAGTAATTGTAAATATTGCAAAATATCCAGTAGTATATACCGTTCCAAAGGGTGATACATTAAATTTGATGTATTCTTCTGTTAATGATAAAGGTCATTTCGGTTTACCGAAATTAATTTGGAGCAATGGTCGTATAATTTCAG
>CAIYSA010000010.1 GCA_903928655.1 uncultured Bacteroidota bacterium | reverse complement strand
TTTACTAATGGATTAATTTTATTTTATACCATAAAAAAAACTCCCAATTGATTTCAATTGGGAGTTTTTTTTATTTAAATAATTACTTAATTATTGTAAAATAAATCGTTTCGTTTTTGAACTCGTTTTAGTTTTTACGGTAACAAAATAAACACCGTTAGCATTTAATGATAAATCTAACTTAATAGTTCCTCCATTAGAATGTAACTGACTTACTTCTTTAATTGTTTGTCCTAATGTATTAACAACCAATATAGTAAAATCTTCTGAATTTAATAAATCGACAGTAACATTTAATTCTCCATTTGATGGATTTGGAAATAAACTGATTTCTAAATTAGAAACAGTTTCATTTACCCCAACTGAAGAACATACATAAGACGTATTTAATGTATTACGACGAATGCAACTTGCCATTACAGCTTGAATACGAGCTTTTTGACCCGCTGTAAACATTACCATACATTTATCGTCAGAATAATCCATATAATTTTGATATAAAACTCCTGGTGAAGCTGTTGTACAACCGTCAGTTTTTACTGAACCATTTACAGTTGGACATGTATAATTTTCTCCAGCTTGATTTGGTGTATCCGAAACATTATCAGTTCCAGAACAAGATGTTCCATCATCACCCCAAATATGTTTTAATCCTAACCAATGTCCAGCTTCGTGAGTTAATGTTCTTCCTTTGTTATATGGCGCATAAGAAGAATTTCCTAAATATTTATAATCTACAACAACACCATCTGTATTAGCACTTCCACCCCAACCTACAATATCAGTAATTGGAACAGTTCCAGCAGGTACAGTTGGGAATTGAGCATAACCTAAAATACCACCACTCATTTCGGTAACCCAAACATTAAAATATTTTGTAGGATCCCAAATAGACCCTGCCTTAACAGTATTTTCTAAATAAGAACTACTTGCGGTGTATGGAGGGCTAGTCCAGCCTTTACTAGACGCTAATATTCTATCAACTCCTGGTTCAGCTAAAGCAACTCCTGTTGGACTAACTTTTGCAGCACAAAAATTAATTTCCATATCTCCTGCTACTGCAACCAAAGCTGGTTGAGTTAAATAAGTAGATTGGTCAGTATTTAATTTTCTATAATCAGCATTTAAAATAGTAATTTGAGAAGTTATTTGAGTAAAACTCAAGTTATATCCAGTTCCTACAGTTTGCCCAGTATGTATTATATGAAAAATAATTGGAATATTATAAACAACAGCTGCTTTTTTTCCATTAGCAAATTGTTCTTGCTTTTGAATTTCTTTTTGAATCCAATTTTCAAAAGATTCATTTAATTCTGGAGTACCACATTTTCTTTTAGGTGAAGTTGTTTCTTCAGAAATAGGTTGTGCTTTTTCTAATTTAGAATAAGAGGCTTGCTTAACCTTAATGTTTATAGGTTGTTGCGCTACAGCATTACAAAATGTAAATACCGAAAATGTTAATAAAGTAATTGTTTTTTTCATAGAATATATTTAGTTGTACATAATTACAAAATATTTTTTAATTTGTCAAAAGTAAATACGAATATTGACATAAATTTAGATTAAATTAATTGTATGCTGATTAAAATATTAATAATAGAGGATGAAAAATCCTTGTTAGATGCATTAACACTCAATCTACAGTTAGAAAATTATGAAGTTTTTGGATTAAATAATGGGAAAGATGCCCTAAATCAAATAAATATTATCAAACCTGATTTGATTTTATTAGACATCATGCTGCCAAACGTTTCAGGAATTGATATTTTTAAAGAAATGTTAGTTTTAAACATTAATATTCCAACCATATTTTTAACTGCAAAAAACGATATTAAAGATAAAATTGAAGGTTTAAAATTAGGGGCTGATGATTATATTACTAAACCATTTGACTTGGAAGAATTGCTTTTAAGGATAAACAAGGCATTAAAACATCAGGTCATTAAAAACGAAATTCCGTCAATTTATAAATTTAATAATTGTGAAATAAATTTCGAAACTTACCTTGTTTTCAATGTTGATGGAAAATCTGAGGCATTACCTAAAAGAGAAATTGCTTTATTAAAATTATTAATTGAAAATAAAAACACGGTCATTTCAAGAGATACTATTCTTGAAAAATTATGGCATAAGGATGAAAATCCTTCATCTAGAACAATTGACAACTATATTCTTATTTTTAGAAAGCTCTTTGAATTAAACCAAAAAAATCCAAAATATTTTTTATCTATCAGAGGAGTTGGATATAAATTTAGTGATTTATAACAAAAAAAGCTCAGTAAAAACTGAGCTTTTTTTGTTATAATTCTTTTTTAATTACATATTTTCAATAACTAATGCCGATGCCCCACCGCCACCATTGCAAATTGCAGCAGCACCGTACTTAGCATTATTTTGTTTTAATACATTAATTAAAGTAACAATAATTCTAGCTCCCGAAGCACCTAATGGGTGACCTAATGATACAGCACCCCCATTTACATTAACTTTTGAAGCATCTAAATTCATTAATTTAATATTTGCTAAACCAACAGTTGAAAAAGCTTCATTTAATTCAAAATAATTAATATCACTTAATTTTAATCCTGCTTTTTCAACAGCTTTAGGTAGTGCAATTGAAGGAGAAGTGGTAAACCACTCTGGTGCTTGCTCAGCATCTGCATAAGCTAATATTTTTGCAATAGGTTTTAATCCTAAAGCTTCAGCTTTTTCTTTACTCATTAATATTAATGCTGCTGCACCGTCATTCATCGTTGACGAGTTAGCGGCAGTAGCAGTTCCATCTTTACCAAACACAGGTTTTAATGTTGGTATTTTTTCAAAGTTTACATTTTTATATTCTTCATCTTCCGAAAACAAAACAGTTCCTTTTTTTGTTACAATTTCAACTGGAACTATTTCTTCAGTAAACTTACCAGCTTTCCAAGCGTTAGCTGAGCGTGTATAAGATTCGATTGCAAATGCATCTTGTTGCTCACGTGTAAATCCATTTTCTTTTGCACATAAATCAGAACAGTTTCCCATTGGAATATTTCCATAAACGTCAGTTAAACCATCTTTTACTAAACCATCCACAACAACACCATTTCCGTATTTGGCACCCCAACGGTTATTTTCTAAATAAAAAGGTGCCTGACTCATATTTTCCATTCCTCCAGCTACAATAACTTCAGCATCTCCTAATAAAATTGCTTGAGTGGCTAATGAAATTGATTTCATACCGCTTGCACATACTTTATTAACTGTTGTACAATTTACAGCATCAGGTAACCCTGCAAATTTTGCTGCCTGACGAGCTGGTGCTTGCCCTAAATTAGCTTGTATTACAGAGCCCATAAATACTTCATTAACTAGAGCTGGATCTAATTTTATTTTATCCAAAGCTCCTTTAATAGCTATTGAACCTAATTTTGTTGAAGAAACTCCTGCTAAAGTTCCTCCAAAAGAACCCAATGGAGTTCTTACTGCCGATACGATATATACTTCTTTTTTCATAATAGAGATAATAATTTGCGCCAAATGTAATATTAAGATTGCTTATTGTTTTACTATTCAACTAAAAATGATTAACATTTTTATAAGTAATTAACATAAACTATTATTACAAAGCAAAAATAGGCTTTTTAGTTTTTAACTTATTTAAAAAATTTAGGATTATTACCAATTTAAAAGATAAAAAATAATCAATTATATTTCTATAAATTTTGTAAAATTTAACGTAAAAGGGCGTTATATTAATTAACTAAATAATACCTTTGGTTTCTATTCTAAAAATTAATGAAACCTTCTCCCCTATTTCTCCTAATTGTATTTGTTGCAATTGTATCTGTAGAGTTATATTTTATTCAAGCTTTAAAAACTGTTAGTCAAGATTATTCTCCTAATAAAAAGAAATATATTTTGATAGCGGCTTACTTGTTAACTGCTATAACTATAATATTTTCCGGCTTTGCTTCTTTTTTCCCACCACCAGAATGGAATACATTTTTAAGATTAATCCTTGCCTGTTTATTAATCATATTTATTTGTAAACTTATTGGTTCCACTTTTTTATTAATGGATGATTTAGTGCGCCTATTAAGATGGGTAATTTCAAAATTCAAATCTACATCAACAACATCTGCAGAAGTTACAAGTAGCCACATTAGTAGATTGAAATTTTTTAGTTATTTAGCCTTAACCTTTTCAGTTATACCCGCCGTTTCTTTAATTTACGGAATGTTCAGAGGTGCTTATAAATACAGAGTTCATAAAGTTAAAGTTAGTTCTCCAAATCTACCAGATGCTTTTATTGGTTTCAAAATTGTTCAATTATCCGACATCCACTGTGGAAGTTTTATGAGTACGGAGCCATTAGAAAAGGCATTCAATATTGTTTTAGATCAAAAACCTGATATTATTTTATTTACCGGAGATTTGGTTAATAATGAAACTATTGAAACGAAGCCCTATTTAGAAACATTTAAAATGTTAAAGGCTCCACATGGTGTTTATTCGTGTTTGGGAAACCACGATTATGGAGATTATAAACAATGGGAAAGTAAGGATGCAAAAAAAGAAAATTTTGATGCTATCCTTGATGTTCATGAAAAATCGGGCTGGCGTTTGTTAATGAATGAGCATGTGCCAATCGAAAAAAATGGACAAAAAATTGCTTTATTGGGTATCGAAAATTGGGGTGGTAATATGCGATTTCCAAAATATGGTAAACTCGAAAATGCACATGCAGGGACCGAAGAATATCCTTTTAAAATTTTATTATCTCACGATCCTTCCCATTGGGACATGCAAGTTTTAAAGGACACAAAGTATAATGACATTGATTTAACCTTAAGTGGCCACACACATGGTATGCAATTTGGCATCGAAATTCCTGGTTTTAAATGGAGTCCTGTTCAATACCTTTATAAAAATTGGGCAGGGTTATATAAACAAGACAATCAATTTTTGTACGTTAATAGGGGTTTAGGTTTTTTAGGGTATCCAGGAAGATTAGGTATTTGGCCCGAAATAACCCAATTTACTTTACGAAGAAAGGCTTAATCGAAAAGATTTTTAGCTACTTATAGCTAGGCTATTTATTGCGTTATAGCTGATTTTAAAAAAAACTTATATTTTATTGCTTCGATT
>CAIYSA010000009.1 GCA_903928655.1 uncultured Bacteroidota bacterium | reverse complement strand
TAGAATATATTTTTTCATTTCTAATTCCAAGGTTTCTAAAATAGAAGACTGTTCAATATTTGAATTAAATGCAACCATTGTATCTATCATGGTATTTCCAACAAAAAAAACATCGTCTTTATTTACACCATCATTTATTAAATTATCCCATCCACTTTGCTCAGTCACTAAAAAATAATTGGTAATATTATCAGTTATAACTCTATTGTGCTCTTCAGGCATTGTTTTGTCATAACTTCTAAGTCCACTTTCAACATGTGCAATTGTAATATTCAATTTATTTGCTGTTAATGCAGCAGCAACGGTTGAATTAACATCTCCAACAACCATTATTAAATCTGGAGTAAAATCATCTTTAATGAGTTTTTCTAGTTTTATCATAATCTCTGCAATTTGAGTATTTGCAGATGCAGTGGTTGTAATATTTAAATAGAAATCGGGAGTTAAATTAAATTGTGTGAAAAACACATCTGCCATTTTTTCATCAAAGTGTTGACCAGTGTGAACTATCTTTAATTCAATGTTTTTATATTGAGAAGCAATTTTTTTAAATTGAGTAACTTTTATAAAATTTGGTCGCGTACCAATTACTACTAATATTTTTTTTAATGCCATCGTTATGTAATAAAAAATTATTTATCGAACGGATATTTGATATAGGTTATTTTAAAAACTGGTTTATAGGTAGCATTTTTTGTGCCACCAAAAACTACTCCATTTAATCTGTCATCTCTTCTGATAACATAAGCTCTGCTTGGTTGTGCATTAACTAAATAAAAACCATAATTTTTGATTTTATTGGTGATAATCTTTTGAACTTGTCTTGCAATATTAAATACATACTGTTTATTAACAGCATCATAATTACCATTATATTTTATAAAGTCAGTAGTTTCTATTTGATCATATACTAATTCTTCCCTTCCTGATCCTAATGAATCTGATAGTAATGCTAAAGATGCAGGATAACCATACATTGAGTTATATAATGATTCATCAACTTTAATAATAAGTTCTGCACGATTAATAGAAACATTTTGAGAATCAGTAAAATTATTTAAATATGGTAAAGTAATTCTGGTTCTGGTTCCTCCAAAACAATTTAAATAAACATTAGTTTCACCTTTTTGAGTTTCTCCATTTAATTGGTCAAATAAGTTAGAACTTGCTCCAATAATATAATTATGGTTTATAGTATTAAATCTAGCAGCATCAGTTCCTTTAAACGTAAATTGAAAGGATTGACCTTTTGAACTTACCGAACCACCATCGTGGTAATAAAAATTTGCACCAGAAAGTGCATCATCCAAATCAAATCTTCTTATAGCGCCTTCGCTAGGAGAAAGCAAATTACTGTTTTCTGTAGTTATATAAAATCCTTTATTTGCCGATAAAAAAGCTGTATTATTTACTAAATTACCATTGGTTTGTAAAATGTATTGAGCCATACTGTGATCAAGTGGTAAAACCAAATATAATCCATTTCCCCTTACTTTATATTTTGCTTTTATATGACTTACAGGAGTTAATGCTCTTGTTAAAGTTGTATTTGTAAAATTATTATGTGTGCTTGATGTTGCTTTAATAATTTCGTTAACTACATAAACATCATAAGTTAATAAAGTTGAAGTATCGCCAATAGATTGTCCCATCCAACGTATTAAAATTTCAGCGGAATCTAAAACTGGGTTAATTCCAAAATTCAAATTAGTTAAATTGTTAGATATTGATAGATTTGTATAAATACTAGCATCTGTTCTTCCAAAAACGGGATCTATTGTTGATCCTAAAAATTTATATTGGTCATTATAACTTTTCACATAGTCAACTTTTTGAGTATACATAAATAATGAAGATGTATCACAAACTGTAACTCCAAGCAAATCAATTTCAGGTTGAACATCTAAACCCAAAATACTGTCTGATGAATTCTTTTTACAAGAAAAGAAGAGTATAAATACCGAAAATAATAGAATTATATATGTTTTGCTCATTGTTTGTAATTAAAAACGCATAATTAGTTAAAATTATGCGTTTAAAATAGTTAAATTATTAAAAAGAATTAAATCGTGATTAAATAAGATAATCAGAGATAATTTTAATCTGCTAATACAGTGCTATCTTCAAGAACT
>CAIYSA010000008.1 GCA_903928655.1 uncultured Bacteroidota bacterium | reverse complement strand
GTAATAGATTTAATCAAAAATACTTCTTGAGTTTTAGTTTTTTTTATCGATTTATTTAGCGTAAACTTTTAATGGGTAAGCGTATTGTTTTAGCTATTTTTTGTAAAAATTATCTTTTGACTTTTACTTTTTTAATAATCGACGCTTACTTAAAAATCCCAACGTTTACTAATTCAATCTTTTAATGTTAAATAAATCAATTAGTTTTGTTTTAAAAGAAATATTGGCTTATGATTACGTGTATAATTATTGATGATGAAAAACCTGCGAGATTTTTTTTGGAAAAACTAATTAACCAATATTTTAGCGCCAAAATTATAGTACTAGATACTGCTGAATCGGTGGAGAAAGGTGTCGAACTCATTAATAGATTGCATCCGGAACTTATTTTCCTAGATATCGAAATGAAGGGAGAAGATGGTTTTCAGCTGTTTAAATATTTTGACAATGTGTTTTTTGACATTATTTTTACGACTGCACATAAGAATTATGCGATAGAAGCAATCAAACATTCCGCTATTGATTATTTATTAAAGCCAATTAGTTATATCGATTTAAACGATTCCATTAAAAGACTCGAACGTAAACAAACTGCCGCAACAAATCAACAACGTATTACAGCATTATTAGAAAATTTAAATACGGATACTACACAATTTAATAAGATTGCTTTACCAACTAATTCAGGATATGAATTAGAGAAAATATCGAATATACTTTATTGCGAGGGGATGGATAATTACTCCAAAATAACCACCTTGCAAGGGCGAGAAATAATATTGACAAGAACGCTTAAATATTTAGAAGAAACATTACCGAGTACAATTTTTTTTAGAATTCATAAATCGACATTAGTGAATTTGAATTATGTGCAAAGTTATAGTAGATCGGATGGATACACAGTCACACTTACGAACGGAAAAAAATTAGATGTTTCTGTTCGAAAAAGCGAACAATTCGTTAATTTCATCTATAAAAATCGTACTTGAAAAATCAACTGCTTAAATTATTGTTTTCTAGCTGCTTTGTTCTACTAAGTTCATTTGTTTTTTCCGCATATTCAATTAAAAACATCCATCGACTAAACGGCTTACCCAGCAATGTCATTTATTCTTTTTTTAAGGATTCCAAAGGTATAATGTGGATTGGAACAGATGCTGGTTTGTGTAGATATGATGGCATTAATTTGAAAGTTTTCGATGAAAAAGACGGACTAAAAAATCTTGAAATTTGGTCAATTGCGGAAGATGAAAATCACCATTTATGGTTTTCAACGTATCCAAACGGAATTACTAGGTATGATGGAAAAAAATTCAAACATTTTAAATCAAAATTTTCTGAATGGGAATATAATGCTGTTCGAAAATTAGTATATGTTCCAAAATATAAATGTTTGGTTTTAGGAACAGAATACGGGCTTGCGCTATTTAAAGAAAATAAGTTCTATTTCATTAATACAAAAAAAGATTTTCAAACAGTAGGGATAGACAATTATAAAAACACTATTTACATCACATCCAGTTTTAAAGGGGTATATAAACTTCACTTAGATAAGGTTATTTCAAACTCGAAACTCGATAGTTTATTTTACTTACAGACCAGTTTTTCGTCATTTATAAAAGGAGATGCATATTATTGTTGTGG
>CAIYSA010000007.1 GCA_903928655.1 uncultured Bacteroidota bacterium | reverse complement strand
CTTTCCCTACACGACGCTCTTCCGATCTTTAACGGAATTTTTGCCTAAAATTTTAACCCAAAATTATCCTGAATTTGAGGTGATTGTTGTGAATGACTGTTCGTATGATAATACAGAAAATGTGATTGACGAATACGCTAAAATATTTTCAAATTTAAAAAAAGTAACTATAAAAGAAGATGGATACTATAAAACAGGAAAGAAATTTGCTGTAATGGTTGGAATAAAAGGAACTAAATACAATAATTTACTTTTTATTGATGCTGATTGCTATCCCGCGAGCGAATTTTGGTTGAAAGATATGGCAAAAGGGTTTGTAAATAAAAAAGAAATAGTATTAGGTTACGGAGCTTATAAAAAAGAAAGTGGTTTTTTAAATACGTTGATTAGATTCGACACTTTTTTAATCGCCTTAAATTATTTGTCAGCTGCAGTAAAAGGTAACGCGTATATGGGTGTTGGTAGAAATTTAGGTTATACAAAAGAATTGTTTTACAAAGAAAAAGGTTTTGCAAATCATTACCATATTCAGTCGGGCGATGATGATTTATTTATAAATCAGGCAACAACGGCCGAAAATACAAATATTGTTATTTCTCATAATTCCATCACATATTCACTTGGTAAGGATACATTTTCAAATTGGAAACGACAAAAACAGAGGCATTTAACAACTGCACCGCTTTATAATTTCTCCACTAAAATAAGAATCATGCTTGGATTTATGAGCCAATATTTATTTCATATTTTGTTTTTTAGTTTATTATTTTTTAAAACAACATTTATTATTGCATTAATTGGTTTTTTTATAAAAGTTATATTTCAATTAGTTATCTTTAATAAAGCGTCTAAAAAATTAAACGAAAAAGATTTATGGAAATTTGCTTTTGTTTACGAATTTATATTGTTAGTTATTTATCCGATTTTACACATTAGTGAATTATTACATAAACCAAATAAATGGAAGAGTTAGACCCAAATCAAAATCTTACAACAAAAGCGGTATATGACTATAATCTTATACAACGTGCTTTAAAAAATTCTGATCAAAAGGCCTATGCTGAATTATTGCAGCGCTATCGCGAATCCGTTTATTTTGTGATGTTAAGAATGTGTAATAATAAAGATGATGCGGAGGATTTAACAATAGAAGCTTTTGGAAGAGCTTTTAAAAGATTAGAACAATATACTCCAAGTTTTGCATTTAGCACTTGGTTATTTAAAATTGCAAGTAATAATGCTATTGATTTTTTAAGAAATAAAAAGAAAAATTATGCATTATCTTTGGATACAAAAATGGAAAACGACGAAGGGCAAGAGTTTTCAAAAAGTATAAAATCAGAAACACTTGATCCGGAAGAGCACATTATTAAAAAGCAGAAAATACAGCATCTCAGAGTTGTAGTTGATAAATTAAAACCTCGTTATAAAGAATTAGTTGTTCTAAGATACTATGAAGAGATGAGCTATGATGAGATTGCAGTAAAGTTAGATTTACCTGTAGGTACTGTAAAAGCTCAATTATTCAGGGCAAGAGAGTTTTTGTACAATCTATTAAAGAATTCAGAAAGCAAATTATAAAACCGTGAAGCCAGATATTATTTTAAAATACTTTCCTGATTTATCTGAAAAACAAATTACTCAATTTGAGCAATTATATGATTTATATGTTTTTTGGAATTCGCAAATAAATGTTATTTCCAGAAAAGATATTGATTTGTTATACGAACGCCACGTTTTACATTCGTTAGGTATTGCAAAAGTTATGCAGTTTAAAACACAAACTAAAATTTTGGATGTTGGAACTGGTGGTGGCTTTCCCGGAATACCTTTAGCAATAATGTTTCCAGAGTCTAGTTTTCATTTGGTAGATTCTATCGGAAAAAAAATAAAAGTTGTAAATGAAGTTTCAAAAGGTATTGGTTTAACTAATTTATTTGCTGAACACGAAAGAGCTGAGAATGTAAAAGATAAATTTCATTTTATTGTTAGCAGAGCTGTTACTGAGTTTCCTGTTTTTTATAATTGGGTTAATCGCAAAATTTTAAAAGATAGTTTTAATGATTTACCAAATGGAATTTTATATTTGAAAGGTGGCGATTTACAAGAAGAGTTTGGAATGTATTTTGAAAAAGCAAAGTTTTATGATTTAAAAGATTATTTTGACGAAGAGTTTTTCGAAACAAAAAAAGTAGTTCACTACGGCATTCGATTTAAATAAAGTTTCCCTACAAAAAAAACGCTCCGAAAAGCGTTTTTTTAATTTTATGAATTTTGTAGTTTTTTTAAGCATTGTTATAATCCCAAGTTTCCATAAACTTAGTAGTATAATTTCCAGCAATAAAATCTTCATTATTCATTAGTTTAATATGAAAAGGAATAGTTGTTTTTATACCTTCAATAACATATTCACTTAATGCTCTGCGCATTTTAGCAATAGCTTCTTCGCGAGTTTGAGCAACAGTAATTAATTTCCCAATCATACTATCGTAATTTGGAGGAATTGAATAACCACTATATACGTGAGAATCAACTCTAATACCGTGTCCACCAGGTGTATGTAATGTTGTTATTTTTCCTGGAGATGGTTTAAAGTTATCAAAAGGATTTTCTGCATTAATTCGACATTCAATAGCATGTAATTGAGGATAATAGTTTTTACCAGAAATTGGAACTCCAGCAGCAACTAAAATTTGCTCACGAACTAAATCATAATTAATAACTTCTTCAGTAATTGGATGCTCAACTTGAATACGCGTATTCATTTCCATAAAATAGAAATTACGGTGCTTATCAACTAAAAACTCAACCGTACCAACACCTTCGTAACCAATAGATAAAGCAGCTTTTACAGCAGCATCACCCATTGCTTCACGCAATTCAGGAGTCATAAAAGGTGAAGGAGTTTCCTCCACTAATTTTTGATGACGACGTTGAACAGAACAATCTCTTTCCGATAAATGACACGCTTTTCCGTGTGCGTCACCTACAATTTGAATTTCAATATGACGAGGCTCTTCAATGTATTTTTCCATATACATTGCTCCATTTCCAAATGCAGCAGCTGCTTCATGAGTTGCGCTATCCCAAGCAGCTTGAAAATCTTCTGCTTTCCAAATGATACGCATTCCTTTACCACCACCACCTGCAGTAGCTTTTATAATAACGGGGTATTTAATTCCTTCAGCAAGTTTTATTCCTTCTTCAACACTTTCTAATAAACCTTCAGAACCAGGAACGCAAGGAACACCACTTCTAATCATGGTAGATTTTGCATTACTTTTATCTCCCATTTGATTAATCATTTCGGGAGAAGCACCAATAAATTTAATATTGTTTTGACGACAGATTTCTGAAAACTTTGCATTTTCACTTAAAAAACCGTAGCCTGGATGTATTGCATCTGCATTTGTAATTTCTGCAGCTGCAATAATGTTCGACATGCTTAAATAACTATCCTTACTTGGCGGTGGGCCAATGCAAACTGCTTCATCAGCAAATTTTACATGTAAAGAATCTTTATCGGCTGTAGAATAAACGGCAACCGTTTTAATTCCCATTTCTCTGCAAGTTCTTATAACTCGTAAGGCAATTTCACCACGATTGGCAATTAATATTTTTTTAAACATCTGTTAAAATTTGAAGTTAATAGTTTAAAATACAAAACTTTTAAATCGTTTAATAATGAATTTTAAATCTTGAATAAATTTAAGAAGGATCTACTAAAAATAATGGTTGATCATACTCAACTGGAGTAGCATCATTTACCAATACTTTTACAATTTTACCTTTTATTTCACTTTCTATTTCATTAAAAAGTTTCATTGCTTCAATAATGCAAACAGGTTTTCCAACTTCAATTTCATCACCAACATTTACAAACACCGGCTTGTCTGGACCAGCCGAACGGTAGAATGTGCCAATCATTGGTGATTTTATAGTAATGTATTTTGCATCTTCATTTACAACTGCTGCTACTGGTGCAATTGGTGTGGCTGCCGCTTCTGCAACTGCATTTATAGTATTTGCCGGTGCTTGTGCATATTGCATAGGCGCTTGCTGATACATAACCGGAGCCGCAGCTTTGCCAGTGCGGATAACTATTTTAATATCGCTTGTTTCTAATTCAACTTCGTTTACTCCACTCTTAGATACAAACTTAATTAAATCTTGAATTTCAGTTAATTTCATTTTATAGTGTTTTAGTTAATAGACACAAAAGTATTATTTTTTAACTAAAAACAACTTTTTTGATGCTTTTTTGGTCGAAAAGTGGTTAAATATTGAAAAAACAACCTATTTATCAATAAGTTACAATTTGGGATTTATAATAAAAATATTAATGTTCGATAATTATCAAATTATTACCTAATTCTATCAGAATTTCTAACCAATTGCTCATCTTTTTTAATGAAATGTGCTGCTAAAAAAGCAAAAATGACACTTAAAATTGGCAAAAAAGCTCCAAATGTAAAATGAATCTCTCCAATTACATCTTTTTTAATATTGGATAATAAGAAAAAAAACCCAATTATAAATACATTTAATAAAGCAATACTATTAGATAGCTTAAACTGTAAAACTCTTTTCTTGAATTGAAAAATAGTAATAATCGATACTATTATTGAAAAAAAGTTAAGGAGCATCGGATAATAAATTGTAGAATCAATAATCTCTAAACAGCAACTTGGCATTAAGCAAATTTCGAATATTTGTTTATTCAGGTTTAATGTTTGAAAAGGTAAAAATATCATAACAATGCCAATTATTAGTACCGACATTAAAAAAAGTGTTTGTTTACGTTGTATCATGGCATAAAATTAAGGTTTTGTTTTTATACTGTGTATATAAAATATTAAATTATAGTTAAAATCCATATTACTTACTTATACCCTTTGTAGTCTAATGTAAGTGACTTACATTTGTAACATGGAAAATAAATACCAAGATTTAATTGAACAAACTTTCGATTTCCCGCAAGAATCGTTTGAAGTTATAGATAATGAACTTTATTTTAATGATATTCCGTTAATGGACGTTATTAAACAATACGGAACTCCATTAAAAATCACGTATTTGCCAAAAATAACTTCCCAAATACAAAAAGCTAAACGAATGTTTAATGTAGCCATGGCAAAGGCCGATTACAAAGGGAAATATGTATATTGTTATTGCACAAAAAGTTCTCACTTTTCATTCGTTTTAGACGAAGTTTTAAAAAATGATGTGCATATAGAAACTTCCTCTGCTTATGATATACAAATTATTAGAGAACAGATAAAAAAGAACAAAATTACAAAGGATACATATATAATATGTAACGGTTATAAAAGAACAAATTATAAACAATACATTTCGGAATTACTAAATGATGGTTATAATGTGATACCGGTTCTAGATCATTTGGACGAGTTTGAGCATTATAGAAAGAATGTAAAAGTAGCCAAATGTCAACTCGGAATAAGAATTAGTACCGAAGAAGAGCCTTCTTTTGCATTTTATTCCTCTCGTTTAGGAGTTCGTTATACCGATATTATTAGTCTTTATAAGGAGAAAATTCAAAATAATCCAAAATTTGAGTTAAAACTGCTTCATTTCTTCATAAATAATGGAATAAAAGACACAATTTATTATTGGACAGAATTAAATAAGTGTTTAAATATTTATTTAGAATTAAAGAAAATTTGTCCAAGTTTAGATTCATTAAATATTGGAGGTGGAATGCCAATTCGCACTTCTTTAAGTTTTGATTACAGTTATGAATACATGGTTGAAGAAATAGTTTCTCAAATAAAAACTTTTTGCAATCAACATGAAGTAGATGAACCTAATATTTTTACTGAGTTTGGGTCATTTACTGTAGCCGAAAGTGGAGCAACTTTGTATTCTATTATTGATCAAAAACAACAAAACGATCGCGAACAATGGTATATGATTGATAGCTCATTTATTACTACGCTTCCAGATACTTGGGGAATAAACCAACGTTTTATCTTATTAGCTGTTAATAATTGGGATAAGCCTTATGTTCCTGTAAACCTTGGCGGGCTAACTTGTGATAGTATGGATTATTACAATAGTGAAGCTCATACCAACCAAGTTTTTTTACCTAAAATAGAAACTACAGATAAGCAACCACTTTATGTTGGCTTTTTTCATACAGGTGCTTACCAAGAAGCATTAAGTGGTTATGGCGGAACACAACATTGTTTAGTTCCTGCACCAAAACATGTTTTAATTGATAGAGATGAAGATGGTAAAATCAGTACAAAGTTGTTTGCAAAAGAGCAAAGTTATAAATCGATGCTCAAAATTTTAGGGTATTAATTTGCGCCTTAATTCCAAATGATTACCTTGTCAATTATTAATAAATTTGTTTTTGAAACATAAAAATTATATCCCCCATTTTTTCTTAACAGTAACAATTTGTTTATTTTATTCATGTAATGAGGATAAAATGTCAAAAAATGCTTTAACAGAAGGCACTATTGAATACAAAGCCACTGTGGTTAATGAAAATAGTCCAATGGCAGGCTTTGCTCCTGGAAGTGCAATTGTAAATTTCAAGAACAATAATTTACAAGTCGAAATGAGTGTGATGGGTGTATTAAACACTTCTTTTATTAGTAAGCCTCAAGATCATACACTCACACAAATGGTGAAATTTTTTGATATTAAAAGTGCATGTATCCAAAAAGAAGAAGAATTAACTGCAGAAAATAAAGAATACGAAATTAAATTGCAGGAGACTAAAGAAACCAAGGTAATTGCTGGCTACAAGTGTAAAAAAGTAATTGCATCTATGCTTAATAATCCTGCTAATGTTTTTGATGTTTATTATACAACAGATTTAGGAAAAGATAGTATAAATCATATTGGACCTTATAAAGATATTAAAGGTATGTTGATGCAGTACCGTTTAAAAAAGTTAGGATTAGAGTTATGTTTTACTGCCACTTCCGTTAAAAAAGTAGAAGTAAAAGAAGATGTATTCGAAGTCCCCTCCTATTATAAAATTGTTTCTCGCCCTGAAATGGATAAATTATTTGCCGATTTTCAGAAATAAACTGATAGTTTCCTGTCGCATAAATTGCATTTTAAATATAAAATTTACCATTTAGCATATTTTTACATTTCAATTAAATTAAATTTATTAGTTTGGCGTAACAATAGAACATTTATTTTAAAAAATCTAAAAAATGAAAAAATTATTCTCAACACTTGCTTTTATTTCTTTATCAGTATTATCGTTAACTGCACAAAATAACGAAGGGTTTATTTTATACGACATGAAAATAGAAGGATTACCGCCTGAGCAAGCAGCTATGGTTGGTGACATGGAAAACAAAGTTACATTTAAAAATGGTAAAGTTTTAACGGAAATGACATCTATGATGTTTACTAACCAAACTGTAATTGATGAAAATGGTATGGTTATGCTTATGGAACAAATGGGGAATAAAATGGCAATAAAACAAACAAAGGATGAAATGGAAAAGGAGGCTGCAAAACAAAAAGATAAACTAGCTGATCCAAAAATTGAATATATTAATGAAACAAAATCTATTGCTGGTTACGAGTGTAAAAAAGCTATTATATCAATTGTAGGAAAAGATAAAAAAGAAGAGAAAATGGAAGTTTGGTATAGTGAAAAATTTGCAAATCCAAATAAAGAAGGAAAAGGAAAAGGACAAGGTTTTATGAAAGGTTTAAAAGGAATGCCTTTTGAATATGCTGGTGGTCAAGGTGGTATGAAGTTCAAAATGGTGGCTAAAGAAGTTTCCGTTGACCCAGTTTCTGATGGAAAATTTAATTTATCGACTGATGGTTATAAATTAATGACAATGGATGAGTTAAAAGCATTGCAAGGAGGTAAATAAAAATATTTAATAAAAAAAGAGTCTATTTCAAAATTTGAAATAGACTCTTTTTTTTGCTTTGTAAATAATTATGGTAAGGTAATTGTATATACATTTCCATTAATGGTAACAGTTGCTTGATCATCACAAGAACCATTTCCAAAATCAATAATACGAGTTGCTTTTCCACCTGGTGTATGTTCTAAAACACCTGCTGTAAAATGACGGCGACAACCAACTGCCATATTTCGAATTAATGGTGAAGTAATTACAGATGAAAATGAGTTTCCGTTTGCTGTTGTTCCACTAGCATTTCCTGTAATAGAGTAGGTGTCATCTAACCAAGAAATTGTATTTTCTCCAGAATTCCATTCTCTTTGTCGAGTGCTTGTCCAAGAAATTGTACCGGCTCCACTTGCTTTAATTACATTAATATTTGCATTAATTTCATATACCAAATGATGTGCTGAATTATGGCCTTTATTTGTAATTGTTTTACTTCCTGTAATTTGATTGTCATTTACAAAATAATTTTGTGGATTAACAGTTATTACGGTTAATGAATCTCTGTATTTTCCAGTAAAGGTTATTACAACATTTCCTCTTCTATTTCTCCCATCATTACACAAACAATTTACAGTTCCAAAGCTTACTGTTATTGTTTTTGCTGCTAATAATGTGTCGAAGGAAATAGTTGTGCATGAGCTTAATATTGCATTAGATTCATTTGTCTTAAAACTAGAAACATTATTACTCCTTCCAGCCTCATCAGAAATGCTTGTTAAATCATTTACAGAGGTTGACGCTAATGATTGATCTGATGCTGATGATGTATCACTGTCTTTTTCTTCTTTAGGTTTCTTTTTACAAGAAGATAAAATGCTTGTAAAGGCGATTGCTACTATGGCAATTCCTATTGTTATTTGTCTCGTTTTCATATATTTTATTTT
>CAIYSA010000006.1 GCA_903928655.1 uncultured Bacteroidota bacterium | reverse complement strand
TCTGTCTCTGTATTGGTTCCCCGAAATTCTATGTCTATTCCTCCTCCCCAATCTGTTCTAAGAGTTAAATTTTGTTCTTCAAATATCTTTTGAAATTCTATTTTTTTATTGTCTGGCAATTCATCGTTAATAGTTAATATTAATATTTCATATAGTTCTGAATAGCCTCCGAAAACTGTGTAGGTGTAAAGGTTCCTGCTAACAATAGGGCCTCTATTGGCCCATGTGCTTAATATTTCCCCTTTTCTGCCTCTGGCAATGTCTGTTCTGAACGTAAATTGTAAAGTGTGCATAATAATTGATTTAAAAATGATTTATTGTAGGTTTCCTTCTTCAGTAAATTCGTATTCGTTGGCAATAATATTATCCTTTATTGTTTCTTCAGATAAACTGCTTTCAAGCCAATTATAGCCTTCTTTTTCAAGCTCTTCGCATAGGCTCATATATTCATGTTTTACATTGTTTCCTATTAGATCAACTAATGTTTGAATATTTGGATATTCTTTTGTGTAGTTGTCAAATTCAAATTCTACATCGCTATTACTTGCGTAGCAATATCTTCCGGCATTTCCGGTTATTTTATACGTTGTATAATATTGTAATATATTTGATACAGATTTTTTACAGTTTGGTATTGTTTCTGCAATAAACTTTTTAAAGTCTATACTTTCTGCTGCAAAGCTCAATCCATCACCTTGGCGATTGCTTAAACTGTATTGTAGTTTAATATCATTAAAGCCCCTTTCTTCGGCTTTCTCTTCACAATACAGTTCAAAACCTTCAAATGGCTCTCCGTATTCTATTTCCCAATTCAATTGTCTGTTTATAGCCCTTTTTTGAGCTTCTGGGCTTAGTTCTTCAAATTGATACAATTTTACTTCAATCGTTCTCATGTTAATTATTTTAAGTGTTTTAATTGTAATAAAGATATTTGCATTTAAGCAAATTAAAAAATAAAATTTTTATAGTTCTGGTTCTGCATCATCATAAACATAGCTATCGTATGTTTTACCGCTTACAATATGCCTAAATTCGCCTCCAATGGCTCTGGCTATGTCTGTATAACATTCTGTGCCGATACCTCCCGAAAAACGCCTATAGTCGTTATTGTTCCTTATTCCGTATGGTACCGATTCGCTTCCGTTTACCTTATGCAATGGCAAGTATAATTTGTACACTAAAAAGCGGTTAAAAATTTCTGCTATTACTGTGCTTTCTTTATCATATCCGCAACCGGAGGCCCTTGCCGTTGCTTCTGCATGGGTGCCGTCTTTGAATTTAATTTGAGCCGTCAATGTGGGGTTGCTGCCCCATGTTTGCGACCTTTTCCATTCTATGCTAAAAATAATTCTTTGAACCGGCTTTTGTGTTCTTTCTGCTTCTATTCTTGCTGCTTCTTTTGTAGCTGCTTTTAATACTTTTCTTTCTTCTTTTCTAGCTTCTTTTTGTTCTGGTGTTAATTTTTTCATGGTAGTTTTTTTTGATTATTTTATAATATCTAAAATGTTTAATTTTAAAAGCAATTTATTTAGTGCTAACTGCTCGGAAAGAAACGAAATATTGGCGGCTGATTTTGCCGTTTCGCTTTGTTCTGTTACTTGACGCAATTTTTCTACATTTTCCGCAAAAATTTCATTTGCAGCTTTTTTGATCTGGGATTGACTAAAAGTTTTCATGTTTTTTTTTTGTTTTACTTATTACCAAATTGTTGGGGTGCAAAATTTATGATCAATTATAAATTGCTCTGCAATATTTAAAAGCTCTGGGGCTTCTGCTTCTGTTATATCTGTTTTTATAGGTTCCTCAATTAGCCCCAAAAATTGGCCGCTTAATTGCCCATAAACAGATATATATGCGTTATATCTGCCCTCGAATTTTGGGTAATTTCTTTCCCTTAGTTCAATGCCGTATGTTCTTCCGGTATCTAATTTTGTTAGTTGTAAATTCATAGTTAAAAAGATTTGTAAGCTATTACGGCTTCGTCATTATATTTATTGAGAGTAATAAAATAGGCTGAAAAGTAAGTTTGTCCAAAGATTCCATGTGTAAAATTATTTTTGCCATCTGGCCTTATAAACATATCAAGGGGCAAAAATTTTGGTTCGTGTTTAGGGTAACAATATTTTACAAAGCTCATTTCTTCGGCTTCTTCTTGGGTGTTATCTTTTAAAATTTCATTTTGCTCTGCTTCTGGAAGTTCACAAAAATTATATATTTCGCTGCGGTTGTATTGGTGTGTCATGTTTAAATTGATTTTAAGGTATAAAATAGCCGGTTTACGATACCGGCAAACGTTGGGGGGGGTTGGTTATATGTTTGCGGCTAAATTGGCTCCGAATTTCAATAAATAGGCTTTGTTAAAAGTATGACAACCTATTATTATTTGTCTGTCTGTTATTTTGTTAATTGAATAGTTTAATATTTCGTCTCCAATTTTTAAGCTATTGTCTTTTATATTTTGCCATAATTTAAGGGCAATTTGTACCGGTATTTTTACATCTTGCGTTGTTTCTACTCTGCCATTTTTTAAGCGCAAAAAGTCTAAATTTAACCTACTGTGCAAATAATCGCTTTCATTGTTTAGCCATTTTTTTAAGCCGTCTTTAAATTTGCGCTTTGCTTCTTTTTCTTTTGCTTTTAGTTCTTCAATTGCTTGGGCTGCTCTGCGTTCTGCTAAGGCTTTAAATTCTTCTTTATCTGTTATCGCTAGTAGGTCGGCTAATTTTTGATCTGGGGCAATTTCTAGGGCTTCGCAATATTTTTGTAGTTGGTTATTAATTCCGCTTAAATTATTCAAATATATTTCGGGCTTTTTTGCTTTTTGTAGTTTGTTTACTTGTGTTAGGGCTTCAGCTTCCCAATACTTAAAATTTTCCTTTGGGGTGCCGTCTGGGTATGCACAATAAATTTTGTTATATTGTTTTGTTGCGTGGTGTAATTTAGAAAGGTGTTTGGCCGTACTATTTGAATAGCTGCGTAATGTAAAAAATAAATTTTGATTTATAAATTTTGCCATGCAAAAATGATGGCCGTAACTATATATTTTCTCTTTATAAAAAAATATGCTTCGGCCTGTGTTTTTGCCTTCTGGTTGGTTTTGTTGTGCGTATGCGTGGCAAACATCTGCGCTTGAACTGAAAACTAATTTCATAAATTTAATTTTTTTGGGTTTTAATATTGGTTTAATTCTTCGTAATTATTTATAAAAAAATCTGCTTCCTCTTGTGTAAAGGTGTTTAAAGGGTGGCTTAATAATTTATAATTGCATTCTTTTGCTTCTAACTTTTCGCCGTTTATTTCTATTGTGTTAATACTTATCTGCCCTTGTGAGTTTCTAAAAATTGTCATGCAATCGTTATTATTTTTAAATATTAAAATATCGCCGTAAATGGTTTTAAATTGTAACATAATTTATAAGGGTTTTATAAGTATTTATTGAGGTTTAAAATAGTTTCTTCTACTCCTTTGTAACTAATAAAATTAGCAGTTAGCCACATTATCAGCTCCTTTGCGCTTTCTTCGTTTAGGCTCAAATGATTGGTGTTTGTTCCGTTTCCATTTGCAAAAATTTTGATCGTTGGCGCAAATTCTGTGGCGGTGGGGTTTACTTGGTTTAATTGGTCTTTGTAATAATTCATAAAAAAAATATTAAGGGTTTAAAAAATTGGCTTTAAGTGTGTGTATATGTTTGGGTTTGTGCTTACTGTGTTTCGTAGGGTTTCCGGTTGTGTTCTTATGGTTCTGCCTTGTGTTTTGCGTTCAACATAATATATTTTTTTGTCCTCTGGGTGTTGCATTGCTGCTAAAAGTGATGCACATTGTAAAGCTTCAATAGGTGCTTTAAAGGTTGCAACTGTTAGGGCTTCGCCTATTTCGTTAATTATTATAATTTTTGTCATTTTGTAGGTGTTTATTAGTTTAAATAATCGCTTAAAATATTAATTTGCTGCTCTGGTTCTTCGTCTAATATATCGGGGCTTATTTCGTTAATTTCTGAAGAGTTCAAAAATGCCTCTGAAACTGTTTGTGTTTGCGTGTTAATTACTGTTAGGCTTATATATCCCAAATTATTGTTAGCAGATATTAAGTAAAAAATATCCTCCTTTATTATTACTGTTTTTTTGTCTGCGGTTCCGGTTCCTAGTATGTATTTTTTTCCGTCTATTGTTACAGTTATGGGGCAATTATAATAAGGTGTATTAATACTATTAACTGCGCTTTTGTGGTCTGTATCGTAATTACAAAAATTGTATTTCATAAAATTAAATTTTGGTTGTTTTCAAATTGGTTTAATATCCGTATTTATTAAAATTGTTTATTCTGGTTGTGTACATTCTTTTAATCTGGCTTAAAGTGGCTTTAATGTCCTCTTCGTTGCTTATTTGGTCGTTTTCTTTGTTCCACATATCAGTTGAATATTTTAACCTTTTGTACAGGTCTAATTCTTCGCTTTTAATGAAAAGGCAACCTCTGGAATATATAAGGGGCTTATACTTATACTCTGTTTGCCATGTTCCGGTTGTATCTGTGACAGTTAGGCCGTTATTGTTGGCCGTTTCAATTAGTGCGTTAATTGTAGCTACTTTTTTTGATACAGTTTTAGAGGGCTTCATGTTGTGGTAATTTAAAGAATAATTAAAATAATAAGAATAAGTAAAAATAT
>CAIYSA010000005.1 GCA_903928655.1 uncultured Bacteroidota bacterium | reverse complement strand
TATATGTTCTTTTTTAATTTTCAATTACTTAATTTTAATTCCTTTCCAGGTTGGTTTAAAAAACAACGATCCAAATCCAACAAATAAAGCATACAACCAGTATACAGTTTCAAATGGAAATAACAACAATAGGTATTTTACCTTTCCTAAAATTTTAGAAGATAAAAATAACAACAAAAAATCAAAAATTAGCTTTGTTAAGGCAAAAATCGATAAATAAGGTGTAATTGGTTGATTTTTAAGCCCTGCAACCATGAGAGCTAAAAAAATTAAATTAGCAAAAATAACGACGAAGCCAAATGTTACGTTAATAATATTAGAATTGTTTTTTGCTTTATTTGCCCAACGCAATCGTTGACTTAAAAATTCGTCAAAAACTTGAACAGCCTTTGTTTTTACAATTATTTCCTTTTGCCACGAATAATGAATTGCTTTAACATCAATTTTTTTTAAATCCTCTAACAAAAACACATCATCTCCAGAAGAAATATGTAAATGACTCGAATATCCATTTACACTTTCAAAGGCACACTTAGTAAATGCCAAATTTGCACCATTACACATAAATGGTTTATTAATTCCACTAAATCCTGCATTAATTGCAGTTAGCGCTATGTTTTCGGTAATTTGAAACCAAGTTAAAGGATTAGACTGTTCTTCAAAATCTACAGGCATTATTAATAAATTGGGATTATTAACCTCAAAATAGCTGCCAATAATCTTTAACCAATTCTCGTGTCTATAAATAACGTCGGCATCAGTTGTAATAATAATAGTTCCTTTTGCTAATTGAACAGCTTCGGTAATATTTTGCTTTTTCCCTTTATGATTTAACTGTTGTACAATATTGAAATTAATATCCGAACTTTCTAATTGCTTTCTAAAAACTTCAACTGTATTATCATCAGATAAATCATCAACGACAATTAACTCGAACTTATTTTTTGAATAATTTTGTTTCGCTATTTGATTGATAAAAACTTCAGCATTTTTGGCCTCATTTCTAACAGAAACAACAATAGAAATAAATGGAAAACTTGAAATAGATTGTTGGTTAATTGAAGTATGATTCAACTTATTAATTCCAAAAATAGCTAAGGTTATAAATATACCGTAAGCAATAATAATGATTGAAAATATAGAAAGTTCAATTAACATCCTTCGTTTTAAAATTAATTTTTTCTTTTAAAATAATTGCATAACCAATTAAACTAGGTAACACAACATTAATAAGCCAAAGTAAAGTTGATGATAAAATTACCGAAACTGAATTATCGCCATTATTATTAAACACAAAAAGGGCTATTGCAGCTCTTATAGCTGGCTCGATGATGCTAACCATTGGAATTATACTTGTAAGCATAAAATACCCAGCTATACTTGCCGTGATTTGAAAAAATGGCAACGGTTCGGATAAAGCTGTATAAATAAAATAAAACTGAAAAGTAAAAACTGCATATCTTAGTATAGATAATAAAACTAATTGCAAAATTAATTTTTTGGAAAATGATAATGTATGATTTGATTCGCTAACCTTAAACCACTTTATAAATTTTAGCTTTTGTTGAATAAATGAAATATTAAAGATTGCTAAACAAAAAAAACCGCAAATTAATAGCCCTCCAAAAATAATACTGTAGAGCAAAACTTTTGACTGGCCATCACTTTTAAATTTATATACAATTGCACAAATGCCAACAAAAACCGTAATTATCATTTGAAACATTCCATTTACAAAGTGCAAAATGGTGACACTTGGTTTATTTACAGGTTTAAAAAAATAAATTTTAGCAACAAATTCCATGGCCCTTCCTGGTGCTATATTTCCTAAACAAATACCCGCAAACACAGATTGTACAGCTGTTTTATAGGATATTGTTTCAACTTGCCTTGTAATTAATTTCCATTTAAAACATTCGATTCCCCAATTGAGTGGCATTAAAACAACAACAAAAACAATGGCAGCTAGTATTTTAGGTTCTGTAATCCAAAAAATAACCTGCTCTTTTAGTTGAGGGATATTAACCAGCCGATTATAAATTACATAAAAACTAATAACTCCAATTATAAGTTTTAACGAAAAGGCTAATATGTTTTTTGGTTTAATAAGTCCGTGGATTGATAAAAAAATTAAATTTACAAAATAATGGCAATTAACGATAGAATAATACTAGGAATAGATCCAGGAACAATTGTAATGGGTTATGGAATTGTGCATGTTCAAAATAATAAATTGTCATTAATTGCACTTGGAGTAATTAAATTGGATAAATTGGAAGAACATTCTGATCGCTTAAAAAAAATATTTGAAAGAGTAGTTGCACTCATTGTAGAATATAAACCAGACGAACTAGCTATTGAAGCGCCTTTTTTTGGTAAAAATGTACAATCCATGTTAAAATTAGGAAGAGCACAAGGTGTTGCAATTGCAGCAGCACTTTCTAAAAATATACCAATGGTAGAATATTCGCCAAAAAAAATTAAGATGAGTATTACAGGGAATGGCAATGCAAGTAAAGAACAGGTTTCAGCCATGCTCCACAACCTTTTGACATTTGATAACACAGAAGGATACTTAGATGCAACGGATGCTTTAGCTGCCGCAGTTTGTCATTATTTTCAAAATAGTAAAACACAAAGTGGCACAAAAAAGAGCTACTCAGGATGGGATAGTTTTTTAAAAGACAACCCTAAAAGAAAAGCATAATCAACATCAAAAAAAAGGCAAAATTAACATAAATTAAAGTTCAATGTTTTCCCTATTTTAGTAAATTTGTAGGAAAGCCGAATTACATTGTTACATAGCAAAAATATACTTCTAATAAAACTTGATGAATTTATTCGCAAGTATTATAAAAATCAGTTATTAAAAGGCTTAATATATACTTTAGCGTTATTATTAGGTGCATTTTTGTTTTTGGTGATAACAGAATATTTTGCCAATTTTCAAACTACTATCAGAACCATTTTATTTTATTTTTTTATTATAACTAGCGGGATAGTTATTACCAAATACATACTAATTCCAATTTTAAAATTAAATAAGTTCGGTAAAATAATTTCTTATGATGATGCAGCCACTATTGTGGGTAAGCACTTTTCAGCAATTAATGATAAACTCATTAATACATTGCAACTCCAACGAAGTTCGGGTTCAATTTTATCAATAGAATTATTAAATGCGAGCATAAATCAAAAAATGGAAGAACTAAATCCGATTCCGTTTTCGTCGGCAATAAATTTATCCCACAATAAGAAGTATTTAAAATATGCCTTACCACCAGTTATTTTATTTCTATTAATATTCACAATAAAGCCTGGCATTATTACTGATGGAGCAGAACATCTACTTTATCACCAAACCTATTTTGAACAACCAGCTCCTTTTCAATTTTCAATTTCCAATAAAAACTTAATAGCAATTCAACAACAAGATTTTATTTTAGAAATGAATTTAAAAGGAAATGAAATTCCAAACGAAGTGTTTATTACAGTTGATGGTATTGAACATAAAATGGAAAAGAGTGACAAATTAAAATATACTTATACATTTAACAACGTTCAAAAAAATATAGACTTTAATTTTAATGCCGCCGGATTTAATTCTAAACAATACGAATTAAGTGTTTTGCCTAAACCAATACTAATTAAATTTAATACACAATTAATTTATCCCGCTTACCTTAATAAAAAAAACGAAACCTTATCAAACATTGGCGACTTGCAATTACCCCAAGGCACAAAAATTAAATGGACGTTTTTTACAAAAAATACCGAAATAATTTATTTAAATTTTATTGATAGTATCGTTAAAAGTGAGCAAACAAACGATGACGAATTTTCGTTTTCGAAGCAAGTAATGCAATCCGTATCTTACAGTATTAAAACCGGAAATGATTTTTTAAAGCAAAATCCAGACTCGATTAACTATTCTCTAAATGTTATTCCCGATCAAATTCCTGCAATTGATGTAAGTGAAAAAATAGATTCGTTAAATACTCAAAATATTTATTTTTCAGGTTCAATAAAAGATGATTATGGTTTTACTCGTTTAATTTTTAAATATACTTTAAGCGGAAAAGATAGTTTAGGAAATGGTTTCTCAAAACAAAGTGAAATTCCAATTGGTATAAATAAACAAAATAGCACCCAGCCTTATTTTTATTTTTTTAATGCAGCTAATTTTAATTTACAGCCTGGCGATAAAATAGAATATTACTTTGAAGTTTGGGATAATGATGGCGTTAATGGCTCTAAATCAGCTAAAACCAACATAATGTTGTTTAAAGCTCCGAGTATTGATGACATAAATAAAGCTACTGATAAAAATAATTCGGAAACTAAAAAAGACATTAATGATGAAATTAAAAAAGCAAAAGATTTACAAAAAGATATTACTGATTTTAGTAAAAAATTGGCAGAAAAAAAACAAATGGGTTATGAGGAAAAAAAGAAATTAGAAGATATCTTAAAAAAACAAAATGAACTCAAAAATAAAATTGAACAAACAAAACAAGAAAATCAGTTAAATAACAAACAACAGGAAGAACTCACAAAAAACGATGAAGCCTTATTAGAAAAACAAAAACAACTCGAAGAATTGTTTGAAAACATTATGACTCCTGAAATGAAAAAATTATTTGATGAGTTAAATAAAATGTTGGATAAGCTGGATAAAAATCAAGTTCAAGAAAAACTAGAAGAATTGAAGCTCTCTAACAAAGATATGGAAAAGGAGTTGGACCGAACTCTAGAAGCCTTTAAGCAAATGGAAGTTGAACAAAAAATGCAACAGGCCATTGATAAATTAGATGACATTAAAAACAAACAGGATGAGTTGAAAAAAGAAACAGAAGGAAAAGAAGAGACAAAAGAGAAAGAAGGGACGAAAGACAAAAAGGATTTAAATAAAACAGAAGAGAAGCTGACAAAAACAGACAATCAAAAATTAGAGGAAAAACAAAAAGAGCTCAACAAGAAATTTGATGATTTAAAAAAAGACATCAAAGATTTAGAGCAAAAAAATGATGCGCTTGAGCAAAAAAATGAGATTCCTAAAACTGAAGAGAAACAAAATGAAATATCGAAAGATATGCAGCAAAGTACTGAAGAGTTAAATAAAAAGAATAAAAAAGAAGCTGCAAAGTCCGAAAAAGAAGCTAGTGATGGAATGCAAGAGATGAAAGAACAATTGCAAAAATCAATGGATGAAATGGAAAAAGAAGAGCAAGAAGAGGACATGCAAGCTTTACGCCAAATTTTAGAAAATTTATTAAACTTATCTTTCGGACAAGAAGACTTAATGACTAATCTTTCGAAATTAAGAACTGAAAACCCACAGTATTTAAATGTTCCAAAAAAACAAAGAAAGTTACAAGATGATTCTAAAATTGTAGAAGATAGTTTATTTGCATTAAGCAAAAGAAACCCAGCAATATCAGCGACAGTTAATCGTGAAATTTCATCAATTATTATGAATATGAAAAAAACGGTTAATTCTTTAGAAGAAAGGCAACAAGCTGATGCTCAAACCAGAATGCAATATTCAATGACTTCGATAAATAATCTGGCTTTACTTTTAAATGAATCTCTTGAGCAAATGCAACAAAAAGCAAAGGAAGGTAAAAAAGATGGTTCGGGGAAATGTAAAAAACCAGGAAAAGGTGCAAAACCATCAAGTAAACCAGGCGACAAACCAAGCATGCAAAGCATGAAACAAATGCAAGAGCAACTTAATAAGCAAATTGAAGAACTAAAAAAGGCTTTAGAAAAAGGGCAAAAACCAGGGGGAGAAAAACCCGGAAATAAGCCAGGAGAAAAACCAGGCGGCAAAAAACCTGGAGGACAAGGCGGCATGGGAAATCAGGGTAAAGAAGGTGCGGATGGAATGCCTGGCCTGAGCCAACAATTAGCAAAAGCTGCTGCCCAACAAGAAGCATTACGCAGACAAATGCAACAAATGCTTGATAAAATTAAAAAAGACGGGGGAAATAATCCTGGCGGAAATTTAGCAGAAATGATGGAACAAACTGAAAGAGACATAGTTAATAGACAAATTACACAAGAAACAATGAAACGCCAACAAGATATTATTACAAAGCTTTTAGAAAGCGATAAAGCCGAAAGAGAAAGGGAACAAGATGAGAAACGCAAAAGTAATGAGGCAAAAAATCAAAATTTAAGTAACCCTACGCAATTTTTAGAGTATAAAAGACTTAAGGAAAAAGAATTGGAGTTACTTAATACTGTTCCGCCAAGTTTAACGCCTTATTATAAAGATAAAGTAAATAATTATTTTAATAACGTAAATAAATGATTTTAGCAATAGGAGAAAAATTAGACATTAGTTCATCATTTGAAAACATAAGCTTAGTTGAGAGATTAGTAGAAGACGTTTGTGAGATTTATTCAGTAAATGAAGACAGTTATGGAAACATTTTAATTGCAGTTACAGAAGCAGTAAATAATGCCATTTACCATGGCAACGAAGGTAATCCTAAAAAACACGTTAAAATTGGATTTATTTCAGGAGAGAAAAAAATTCAGTTTTCAGTAGCAGATGAAGGGAATGGATTTGACTATGACGGACTTCCTGACCCAACCGATCCCATCAATATTGACAAACCTCAAGGTAGAGGCGTTTTTTTAATGAAACAATTAGCCGATAAAGTAGAGTTTAATAATAATGGG
>CAIYSA010000004.1 GCA_903928655.1 uncultured Bacteroidota bacterium | reverse complement strand
TAAAAAAAATTATTCCAATTTTTTTTAATACATCAAATACTAATGGTTTGATTGAAATCATTATTTAGAAAGTTCTATTAACACCAACAACCCAACGCACTTGTAAATAATCTTTTTCAGCATAAGGTAAACGATTTAAAAAAACTGGCATATCAAATCTTAAAACCAAAGGTTTTAAACCTGTTAAAGGTCCCCATTTTTGAATACTTAAGGTAGCTCCAACACCAGCATCAGCCATTAGATTACTCATCACAATTGCTTTGCCTGGTTGGTTTATATTTATAGAACCAGCATCAGCAAATAAATATGGATTTATTTTTAGTGTATTATTTAATTTTTTTGGATTTAAGAATTTAAATAATTTTCCAAATTCTAATTCTACACTTGCTGATGCTCCTGTAGTGCCTTTGTAATTATAAATAATGCTTCCTGTTACATCCGTTTGTGCTAATAGATAGCCAGAATATCCTCTTAAGTTTAAACCGCCTCCAGCATTAAAATGATTAGTTGTACTTCCATATTTTCCCCATTCTGGAGGAATGATACCCATTGAACGTGTATATTTATTTTCCATCAACTCCTCTGGATTTGCACTAGATGCAAATAACATGGATTCACTAGCCAGTTTATTTCCAAATCCTAATTGAGCAAATACCCTTGTGTTTATAGATATTTTACCTAAGTCATTTTTATTGATAGCTGTGTATTGTATAGATGAAAAATCATAATCATTTGTAAATGCATTTGCTCTGGCGTTTAAATTCATAGATCCAACACCATGGTTATAAACATAATTATGATCGATACCGACATTGATATAACTGTTTAATTTTTGAATTTGCCATTCGTTTTGATTTATAAGATATACCAAATCTCTTTGTAAATCTCTAACCATTGCTTTTACCTGAATGTAAATTTTATTTTTCTCATTGTTACTTTTCTTTTCAAATCCTAATAATCCACTTTCTAATCCATCTAATGATTTTAATGTAGCATATACATTTGATTTTTTTATAAAACGTGCCGTCGATGTTTTGTAATTAAATAAAAATGAAACTATATTATAATTACTTTTTACTTGTGTGCTATCAAGATATGCTTGCCCTGCAGCTGTACTAAACCAAACAGTGGCATCAAATACATTTTTTGTATTCATATACCCTCCATTTAAATGCGCTCCAACTTTTACACCATCATATCCATTATACCATATACTTGGCCGCGCTCTTAATTCATAATGCTTCCAATCTAATGGATTATAAACTTTAGAATCAAACATCACATTAACTTTATTGTGTTTTACATTATTTGTCATATCCACATCTGCAAGTCTATGAGAAGGGTCTATAATTACATTTTTTATTTTATCAGTTAATTGAATTTTTGCAATATAAGTTGGTTTTAATTTTCCCCAACCAATCCAGCGGGGTAATACATTTGATTTTGATGGTTTTTCAAACCACGTATTTGGAATGTAATAATGGTAAGCTGAATCATTTCTGTCTAATACAGTAAAGTCGATTGGCATTTGCATATCACCTTTACGTTTAAACTTTATAAGGTATTCATTTTTTTGTTTACCTTTTTTAATACAGCCAATTTTGTAATCAATTTTTTTTGTGGTTTCTAACCATTGATCAAAAAACCAATTTAAATCAACATTACTATATTGAATTACCGAATTACGAAAATCTTCTGGGTACGGATGACAAAATTTCCATTGTTCAAAATAATTTTGCATGCATTTATCAAATAAATAACGACCTAAAACATATTCTAAATTTTTAAGCATAGTTGCTGTTTTTGTATATACAGCTCCATAACCGCCACCATGTCTTATAGCGCCATTGTAATCGTCGCTATGGGTATTTAGTGTAACTTCCTCGCCACGAACAGTTACAGCGTTCATGTATCCATTATAAACCTGATCATCTAAAATTCTGTTTTGTTCGGTAAATCGTCGCACATAATTACTTTTGGGTTGTTGCGAAATTTTATTAGGACCATCAATAAATTGATAAGTATCAGCAGTGTAAAATTGTGTAAATCCTTCATCTAAAAATGCGCGGTAAGTTTCATTGTTTCCAACCATTCCAAAAAACCAATTATGTGTCATTTCGTGAATTAATAAATCTCTATTTTCAGGATCAAAACCACCATCAAGTGTTAGCATTGGATATTCAACGCCATCTTGCGCATCAGCACAAATCATTTTAGGGTAATGATACGGACCGATATTATAAGTATTTACATCTAGTACTTTTGCAATAAATAAGGGAGTTGTTTGCCAGCCTGCAGCGTGTGGTTCCTGTACAAGTGCAACACATTTTATATCATTCCACATATATTCTCCAATTCTATAAGTTGGGTCAGCAGTTAATGCAAAATCATGAACATTTAAAGCGGAAAATTTCCAAGTTTTGGTTGTTCCATCTTTTTTTATAATTACACTAGGAGCTGAGTTCCATGGCTTTTTAGCAAAATTTGATAAATCTAATTTTTTACGCAAGGTATCGGGTAAGACTTCTTTTTCATTTTGTAAAATACCAGTGGCATCTAATACATAATTATTTGGCAAAGTAAACTCTACGTGAAATGATCCAAAATCGCCATAAAATTCATGATCCATATGTTGGTCAGTATCCCACCCAAATTTTCTATCGTAAACAGAAATTCGAGGATACCAGTGTGTAACATCATAATGTTTATAACCAAAAGAATTAAATTGTTTCATGCGATTACGAATAACTTCTTTATCGTAATAAGTTTTAAAATCTATATCAAAGGTCATTGATTCACCTGATTTTAAAGGCTTTTCAAGATATACTTTCATTACTGTGTTATCTAACTCTGTTTTAAGTTCTTTACCATTTACAGTTAGTTTTTCGATATTCGTTCCCTTGTCGTTTTTACGGTATTTGCTATATTTTAAATGATAATTATTGTTTTTATATAAATCTGATAAATAAGAATTTTTTGTTTGTGCATTATTATATAAATGAAAATAAACAAAGTACAAGTCTTTTGGTGAATTATTAAAATAACTTAATTCTTCGTGGCCAGTAATGATATCTGAGCTATCATTTAAGCTAGCTGTAATATTATAGTGAACATCTTGTTGCCAATAGTCAGTAAACGGTTTACGGTTTTTCCAGTAAAGTGGATTTGTTTGTGAGCGATAATCGATATATTCAGTTTGGGCGATTACTTCATTTATAGAAATAATTGAAAGTATAAATAGAATTAGTAAATTTTTCATAAGCAGTATTTAGAATTTAAATATAAGAAAAATATAGATTTTGATATAAAATAAACGCCTAATAATGAGTGAATTATATATTTATTTTAAATTTGTTTGGTTTATAATATAAACTACTTTATATTTGAAATATATTTATGTTTAAATCAATTTTATACTTAGTTTTTTTCGTGTTATCTATGAATGTATTTTCACAGGTAAATGTTTATAGTAGTGATTTTAAAAAAAGCATTTCTTTATTAGACTCTGCTAGTTATAATAATGACTTTTCTAAAGCTGCAAAAAGTTTTGAGAAAAGTGCATTGATAGATAAAAAAAATTGGTTGTGTTTTTATTATGCTGGAATTTGCAATACGTTAGTTGCCTTTCAAAAAAAAGGGAAAGAAGTTGATTCATTTTGTGATAAAGCTGAAAAATTTGCAAACACTGCAGACTCATTAGATTCTAATAATTCTGAAATTTATGTTTTGAAATCGATGATTGTTGCAGCACGTATTAACGTTAATGCAACACAAAGAGGGCAGAAATATGGAGCTATTTCAGCAAAATTTAACCTTAAAGCTTTGGAATTAAATCCTAATAACCCTAGAGCTCACTTGCAAAAAGCAAGAGCTATATTAAATACGCCAATTGCATTTGGTGGTGGTCCAAAAAAAGCGAAACCCATATTTGAAGTAGCATTAGAAAAATTTAAAACCTTTAAACCAGAAGGTCTATATTATCCAAATTGGGGTAAAAAAGAAACACTTATTGAATTAAAAAATATAAAATAATTATGGAAGAGAAAAATTTAACCCCAATTGAGAGCATCGAAATCATTGAACTAATGATTAATAAAGCAAAAGAAAATGTTAGTAATGATAGTTTCTACTTTATACTTTGGGGATGGTTAGTTTTTATTGCTTCATTAGCAAATTTTATTTTAGAACCAATAATTAATGATAGTGCTTCTTTAGTTTGGTTATTAATGCCTTTAGGTGGTTTAATATCATTTATATATGGGATGAAACAAAATAAAAAACACCAAGTAAAAACGTATATAGAGAGTTATCTTGGTTATTTATGGTTAGCAATGGGTTTTGCAATGATTATTATAATGTTTGTTATGGTTAAATATCACAACCAACAAAGTATGCCCTTTTTTATATTATTGTATGCTATAGGCACTTTTACTTCAGGTGGAATTTTACAATTTAAACCATTGATAATTGGTGGTTCTATTTGTTTCATATTATGTATCCTTGCTTTTTTTGTTGGAGATTATTATCAATTATTGTTGATTGCCCTATCAGTATTAGTTTCTTATATCATTCCAGGACATTTATTAAAGGCAAAATATTGCACAAATGGCTCTTAAAGATTTAAATCCTGTATTACATCAACAACTGAGGTTAGCAGTTGTTTCTTTGCTTTTGCAAGTGAAAGAAGCAGAGTTTGGATATTTGAAAGAGCAAACAAATTCTAGTTCTGGTAATTTAAGTGTGCAATTGCAGAAATTAAAAGAAGCAAAATATATTGATATCGAAAAAGCATTTAAAAATAATTATCCTCAAACAGTCTGTAAAATTACTAAAATCGGAAAAGACGCATTTAATGAATACGTAATTAATCTTAAAGACTATTTAACACCTAAAAAATAAAATAATGGAAACACCAAAAGATCAAGAGCTTTGGAAAATTGCAAAAAAGAGAGTAGGATTCAAGCGCCATTTGGCTTCCTATATCGTTATTAATAGTTTTTTATGGCTGTTATGGTTTTTTACCGATAAAAATGACGATCATGTGGGTATTCCATGGCCAATTTTTCCTATGCTAGGTTGGGGAATTGGATTGATGTTCAGCTTTTTGGGAGCATATGTTTTTATTACATACAACGCTATCGAAAAAGAATACGATAAACTAAAAGGCAATAAATAAAAGGTAATTTGATCGGTTTAATTAACTCAAATTTTTTTTGATTTTTTTTATAAGTAATTTTTAAATTAATAATCAGTATTTTTAGTTTGAATTAAATTATATTACAATCAATACATTTTTTAAAATATTAATATCTTCCTTGTGTTTAGTTTTGCTAAACAATTGTTCAACCCAAAAGGTTAATCAATCAACTAGTAATAAATTATACAAAAAATCTAATAACGAATTAAAAGCACAATATTTAATTTATCATGTTAATGATTCTATCAGTCAGTTATTTTATAATATTTCTAATGAAGCATTAATTTATAAGAAATCTGACTCAAGTAATTTCTTTTATAGCTTCGCTAAAATTTATTTACAAATAAGTTTAGAAGAGTCAATAAATACTAATAACGACACAGCTTCAATATTTATTAGAGATAAACAAACCAATGTTTTAGTTAAAGACTTAAAGGGCTCATTTTTTTTTAAATTAAAAAAAGGCAGTAATTATTATATAAATGTCAACGTGTTTGATTATAATAAAAAAAGTCATTATACCCAAAGTTTGTTTGCTGATAAAACCAATACAGAAAACAGGCAAAATTTTTTAATAACAAATTCAAAAGGTGAAATTTATTATTCTAATTATTTTAAACCAAACGATGTTGTTTATGTAAGTTCAATTAGAAACAACGAAAAATTATTTATGGTTGATTATTTTAAATCGAAATTTAAAATAGCCTTGCCTCCTTTTTCGATGGAAAAAATGCCTCACTTTAGTTATAAACCAGATTCAACGTTTAGTGTTTATTCAAATAATGATGCTATAGAATTACCTTTACCAAATAGTGGCTTCTTTCATTTAAAAACAAATGAAGCAACAAAAGAAGGAGTAACTTTTTACATTTATGAAACTAGTTTTCCTAAAATTAAAGATGCTGAACAAATGATTTTGGCCACACGTTATATTATGGCAAAACGTGAATTTGAAAATTGCATAAATGCCACAGATAAAAAAGCATGCATTGATAAATATTGGGTAGATATTGGCGGAAGTAATGAAAGAGCAACCGAGTTAATTAGAAAATATTATTCGCGAATTCAAGAAGCAAATAAAACATTTACAAGTTTTCAGGAAGGTTGGAAAACAGATAGAGGAATGATTTATATTGTTTTTGGTGCACCAAATAATGTTTCAAAAAGAAGTAATGGTGAAGTTTGGACTTATGGAGATGGAGGAAATACAAATTCTACAATATTTACTTTTAGTAAAGTAATAAATCCATTTACTGATAATGATTTTTATTTAGAGAGAAGTGAAATTTTAAAATTCTCTTGGTATCAAGCAGTTGATGCGTGGCGACAAGGTCGGATTTATTTGGATAATTGATTAAGATTAAAAATTTCTATAAAAAATGATAATCCTAAATTAAAATTGGTAGTTTAATTATTTAAATTCGAAAATTAGTTGGTTCAAAATTGAATAATAAAATATGTTACTCTACTTTATTTGGCTCCAAAATTCGCAACTTAACCATTTCCACAGTTTGTTTTTTTCTTTGTAGGATGCTTATTTCATAACCTTCGTAACTTCTTTTTTCGTTAACGGCAGGTATTCTTCCCCATAGGAAGTTGATTAAACCAGAAACAGTTTCATACTTAGGGTTTTCTGGTAAAGACATTGGTAAAGCTTCATTTACATCACCAATACTGCTATGAGCATTTACAATATATTCGGTTTCACTTTTCTTTTCTACAATTGGTTTTTCTTCATCATGTTCATCCTGAATTTCACCAACTAACTCTTCAATAATATCTTCCATTGTAACTACACCAGCAGTTGCTCCAAATTCGTTGGTAACAATCGCCATTTGAATATGAAGTTTCTGAAAATCACGTAATAAATTATTGACATGCATACTTTCCGGGATAAAATGTGCAGGACGCATAATGTCTCTAATTGTTTTAAATTTATTATCAATTACAGCTTTTAAAATATCTTTTGAATGAACAATTCCAATAACGTTATCGATATCTCCTAAATAAACCGGTAATCTCGAATATCCTTCATCAATCACTCGTTGTATCATAACGGTTCTACCGAGCTCAACATCTAATGCAGAAATACGATTTTGAGGAACCATAATTTGTTTAATGATACGATCATCAAAATCAAAAACGTTTTGAATCAGCTCATTTTCACTAGGTTTAATTGCTCCGCCTTCTTCACTTTCTGTTAAAATCATACGCAATTCTTCTTCAGAATGCACATCATCTTCTCCCATTTTTTTAATACCTAATATTCTTAAAATAAGATTCGAAGACTTATTAAGTAGCCATATAAATGGTGAAAAAACAAAGTAAAATAATCTAAGTGGCCAGGCAATAAATAAGGCTGTTTCTATCGAATATTTTATCCCAAACATTTTTGGCACTTGTTCTCCTAAAGTAATATGTAAAAATGTAATCAGTGAAAAGGCAATAGGCACTGTTACAAAATGCTCATTAACAGTCATGTCGAAATTTCTAAATATTCCACTTACAATTTTACTCATAACATGCTCACCATAAGCACCTAACCCTAAACTAGCTAAAGTGATGCCTAACTGTGAGGCCGATAAATAAGCATCTAATCTTTGTAGTATTTTTTGGGTAATTTTTGCTCTATTGCTTCCTTTTTGAACTAATAAATCTATTTGAGAGGAACGTACTTTTACTAAAGCAAATTCGGCCGCCACAAAATAACCATTCAATAAAACTAATAAAAGCGTGAAAAAAATATCTATCATAAAAATCAATAATCGTAGCACAAATATAGCAATTGTATTGGAATTGTGCTATTTAGAAAGCCTTAACTTATATTACTTGAGCAGTTAGGCTTATTTGTAAGGTTATTCAAAATTAATAAATCTTTAATTTTATGGTGATAAACTTTTCAATGCTAAAGTTATATAAATGTTAATTTTTGACCTAAAAGGTAACAAAATATAGTTTAAATAAGTTTTGTAATTCCGCTCAAAAATATATATTTGTATATTAAGAATTACTATGCAAGAAGAAGTTATATCAGCCACAAAAGGCCTAAAATTTGAAGATTTCAAACAAATTGTTTTAAACGATTTTAAACTAATAAATGAAAGTCGCCAAACGAGTTTATTAGGTCGTAAGGAAGTGCTTACTGGTAAGGCTAAGTTTGGTATTTTTGGTGATGGTAAAGAGCTTGCTCAAGTTGCAATGGCAAAGGTATTTCAAAATGGTGATTTTAGAAGTGGTTATTATCGCGATCAAACCTTTATGATGGCGATTGGAGCCTTATCTATTCAAAATTATTTTGCTGGTCTTTATGGTCATACCGATATTAGCCATGATCCAATGAGTGCTGGCAGACAAATGGGCGGACATTTTGGTACACATAGTCTTAACGAAGATGGAACATTTAAAAATTTAGTGAATCAAAAAAACTCATCTGCAGATATTTCTCCAACAGCTGGTCAAATGCCTCGTTTATTAGGTTTAGCTTATGCGTCTCACTTTTATAAAAAAAATGAAGTATTACAAAAAGGTAAATTTTTAAATTTCAGTAACAAAGGTAATGAAGTTGCTTTTGGAACTATTGGAGACGCTTCAACATCTGAAGGATTGTTTTGGGAAACAATAAATGCAGCTGGTGTATTGCAAGTGCCAATGCTAATGAGCGTTTGGGATGACGGACACGGAATTTCTGTCCCAAAAAAATATCAAACTACTAAAGAAAGTATTTCTGAAATTTTAAAAGGCTTTCAAAGAGAAAATGGTGGAAATGGATTTGAAATTTTAAAAACGAAAGGTTGGGATTATCCTCACCTTTGCGAAACATACGAAAAAGCAATTACAATTTGTAGAGAACAACACGTACCTGTTTTAGTGCATGTTGAAGAAGTTACTCAGCCACAAGGGCATAGTACTTCAGGTTCTCATGAGCGTTATAAAGATGCTGCCCGTTTGCAATTTGAAACAGATTTTGATTGTGTTAAAAAAATGCGTGAATGGATTTTAGAAAATGCAATTGCAACTGATAGCGAATTAAATAAAATTGAAGAAGATTCTAAAATTGCTGTAAGAGATGCCAAAACTGCAGCTTGGTCAGAATATTTAAAACCTATTAAATCAGAAGTTGAAGTAGTTAGTTCATTTTTTAATGAGCTTGCAAATGGATTTTATGCTGATGTTATTAATGAGATTAAAGCTGAATTAAATTCAATAAAAGAACCGATTAGAAAAGATATTTTAGTTGCTGTAAAAAAAGTTTTACGTTTAATTAAATCAGAAAATTCGCCAGCAAGAACTCAATTAACAAATTGGTTAAATCAATCAAATGCAGAAAATACAGTACGTTATAGTTCGCATTTGTATTCAGAGTCAATTCAAAAAATTTCAAATATTTCGCCTGTAAATGCTGAATACCATGATGATAAATTGGTTGATGGTAGAGAATTATTGCGTGAAAATTTTGATTTCATTTTAAATAAATATCCTGAAACACTTATTTTTGGAGAAGATTCAGGGAAAATTGGCGGAGTAAATCAAGGATTAGAAGGATTGCAACTCAAATATGGTGAACACCGTGTTTTTGATACCGGTATTCGTGAAGCCACTATTATGGGCCAAGCAATTGGATTAGCAATGCGTGGTTTACGTCCAATTGCAGAAATTCAATATTTAGATTATTTGCTATATGCATTACAAATTATGAGTGATGATTTAGCAACATTACAATGGAGAACAAAAGGAATGCAAAAATCTCCAGTTATTATACGCACACGTGGTCATCGATTAGAGGGTGTTTGGCATAGTGGTTCCCCAATGGCAATGATAGTGAGTGCTTGTCGCGGTATTAATGTATGTGTGCCTCGAAACATGACTCAAGCTGCAGGATTTTATAATTTATTATTAGAAGCGGATGAACCTGCTTTAGTTATTGAGCCGTTAAATGGGTATCGTTTAAAAGAAAAATTACCTTCAAATATTGGTGAATATAAAATTCAATTAGGATTACCTGAAATATTAAATGAAGGTTCGGATGTAACATTGGTAACTTACGGCTCATCAATTAGAATTGCACAAGATGCCATTAAACAATTAAATGAACATGGCGTTTCTGTTGAGTTAATTGATATTCAAACTTTATTGCCATTTGACATTAATCATTCTATTGTTGATTCAATTAAAAAAACAAACAGAGTTGTATTTTTTGATGAAGATGTTCCGGGTGGAGGAACAGCTTATATGATGCAAAAAGTATTAGAAGAACAAGGTGGTTACCAATATTTAGATTCAAAACCAATAACTATTGCTTCAAAAGCTCATCGCCCTGCATATGGTTCGGATGGCGATTACTTTAGTAAGCCAAGTGCAGATGATGTATTTGATGTTATTTACAATTTGATGTTGGAGGTAAATCCAGATAAGTTTGTGAAAATATATTAATTAGATTATTAATAAATATAACATACAGTGTAAGAATTAATTAAAATTTAAAACAAAAATTTGAAATGAATATTTTAAAAATAGGATTAAGTGTTACTTTTTTTTTATCTGTAACTTTAATAATAGCACAAGAGTCAAAAATAGAAGAAAAAAAAATACAAGAAGTTGTTTTTATTGATGCTGAACCTAAAGCAATAGTAGCAAATGCTGATGGTTCATTTCCTCCTGGAGATACTGGTAAAGCAGGGCCAATGAATTCTGCAGAAATATTAAAACGTGCTGTGAATTATGTTGAAATTGAAACACCAAAATATATAAAAGGAAATGGGGTTTCAACATCAAGTAAAGCAGAATGTTTAGCGACTTTCGTTTATAAGGCAAAAGAATTAAATCCTCAAGCAGACGCGAATGGTGTTTTTACAATGCATATTAGTATTGATGCAAAAGAAGGGAAATATAGATATACAATTTCAAAAATAAATCATGTTGCAAAAAATCCTGAATTTTCGGGAGGAGATGTTTATAGTGAGTTTCCAAAATGTGGTAGCATGAAAATACCACCTGAATTATGGAAGAAATTGTGTAGTCAGGCATTAAAACACGCCGCTGTTTTAGTTAGTGATTTAAAAGAAGCTATGAAAATACCTAGCAATAAAAATTTAAAAGGTGAGGAGTGGTAATTGATACATTTTAAAATTTGAAACATTCACTAATTATGGTGAATGTTTTTTTTTGAACTATAAACAAGGTGAAATGAAAAACATAGAGTTATATACTGAAAAACATATAAAAGACATTACTCGTAAGCGAGATAATGAAATAAAAATTGGAGAAGAGGTAACTGTTATTTTAAATAGTGAAAATTGGGAAGAAGAATTAAAAAAATCTGATTGTAAATTTGTTTTAATTGGTATTCCTGAAGATGTTGGCATTAGAGCTAATTTAGGCAGAGGTGGCGCTCACACTGCATGGAAACCAGCATTAGATAGTTTTTTGAATCAACAAAGTAATTCGTTTTTAAATGGAAAAGAGTGTTGTGTTTTAGGACATGTTTTTGTGGAAGACCTCATGGAAAAATCAATTCAATATAATCTAAAAACAGATACTCATATTTTAGAATTACGAAAATTAGTTTCCGAATTAGATGAACGTGTTTGTAATATTATTTCAAAAATAATTTTGGCAAACAAAATTCCAATTATAATTGGTGGCGGACATAATAATGCTTTTCCTATTATTAAAGCGTGTTCAGAAGTTTTATCAAAAAAAATAAATGTAATAAATTGTGATCCACATACTGATTTTAGGACGCAAGAAGGACGGCATAGTGGTAACGGATTTAGTTATGCATTTTATGAAAACTATACAAATAAATATGCTGTGTTTTGTATGCATGAGCAATATAATACAAACGATGTTTTAAAAACTTTTATAAAATATAATTCGCAATTATATTTTAGTACTTATGAAGATGTATTTGTACGCGATCAAAAAACATTTACACAAACATTAAATCAAACAATTGGTTTTGTGAAACGTGATGCTTGTGGAGTTGAAATAGATTTAGACGCGATAACCAATGTACCATCGAGTGCTAAAACCAGCAGTGGACTTTCGCCAATAGAAGCTAGGCAATACGTTTATCAAAGCGCAAAACAATTATCTGCATTATATTTTCATATTGCAGAAGGAGCGCCTATTTTATCTCACATTAAAGCAGATAATAAAACAGGAAAATTAATTGCGTACTTAATAAGTGATTTTATAAAAGGTATAAATGAAAAGTATTAAGTGGTTTGAAAAAACACTTAATACTTTAAAATTGCTAGATATATTATTGAACTTATGCCAATATTATCGTAAAAAAAATTATTTAGTTTCTTCCAAATATGCTAAAATGCCGCCTGTTAGGTTGTATAAATTTGTAAAACCATGTTGGCTTTCTAAAGCATTAATAACAGTAGCGCTGCGTTTTCCGCTTCGGCAGTGTATTACAACTTGTTTGTCTTTTGATATTTTTTCAATGTTATCCAGTACTTCACCCATTGGAATTAATTCTCCATTGATGTTTGCTTCATCAAATTCATATTCTTCGCGAACATCAATTAATTGAAAATCTTTTTTATCGTTTATTAATTGTTTTAGTTCAGCTGGAGTTATTTCTTTCATTTTTTTGTTTTTGATAGATTTTGCTTTTTAAAATATTTTTTCTTTGGTTCCTTCAGGCATATAATTAAAAAATGTATCGCCACGTAAACCAATTCTTAAAGTTTCTAAAGGGATAACATCATCAACGCCAATGTTACCAACATTTACATTGGCACCAAATAAATTAATGAAATATACTTGCTGAGATTTTTGAGGTGTTTCCCAAATAATATCTTCCACTTTAATTTTATTTGTAATACGTGTAATAAGCATTGAATGAGCGCTTCCGTTTTTATGAAATATACCAACGGTTCCACTTTCGCGAGCTTCAGCAATAACTTTAAATGAACCAGCTTCTAATTCGGCTTTCATCATACTTACCCATTTTGCAGGGTGAATAATAATACCTTCTTCTTTTGAACCAACTTCTGATAATACAGTAAAGTTTTTTGCTAATTTTCTAATATAATCACATTTGCTATCGTGAGCCATTTCAATACTGCCGTCAGATACTTCTGCTGCATCTAAACCATAGGCATCAATAAATTTTTGATATTCATCAAATTTCCCTCTTGCTATACATGCTTCAAAAAAAGTGCCACCTAAGTAAGTTTTAATTCCTGCATTTTTGTATAGTTTAATTTTCTCTTTCACATTTTTAGAAACTACAGAAGTTCCAAAACCTAGTTTAACAAAATCTACATAATCGGCATAACTCTCTACAAAGTCTTCAGCTTGTCTTAATGATATTCCTTTATCCATCACCATTGTTATTCCGCTATTTCTTGGTCTTACGGTTCTTTCTGGTAAAAATGGAAGTGTTACATTGTAATTTGGCATAATTAAATTTTAAGTTATTATTTTTTAAATGATTGTATCAGTTGCATGACTGCAGTATCTGTTTCTAATATTGGTAAGTATTCTAATAATTCGGTATGTTTTGAGTAATCTAATTGAAGTGCATTTTCCAAAAAGGTCATTCCATCTTGTTTTCTTCCAAGTTCCATTTGTAATCCACTCATTCTATAAATTAACTCGGGGGTGTTTGGAAATTTTTTAATGCCATCTGCTAAAATTTTTTCGCAATCTTTATAATATTCTCCATCATATAAAAGTTTGGCATAATCTATATAAACATCGTATTCATTATAACCCAATTCAATTACACGTAAATAAGCAGCGGCCGCTTCTTCTAAAAAGCCTAATTTATGTTGTACTTCAGCAAACACGTACCAATATTCGGGCATGTGTGGGTTTATTTCAAGTGCCTTTTTTACGTAGTGAATACTTTCCGTAATTCTGTTTTGGTAATCTAAAACAATTCCAACACCTAACCAAGCGTCAGCATATGCAGGATCTAATTTTATGGCTCTGTTATAATTTACTAAAGCATCATCGTATTGTGTTAAATTTTCGTAACACTCACCAATATAATAATAGGTATTTGCATCTGGTTCTTCGTGTTTAAAGGTTTCTTTATAAACAGCAATTGCTTCAATGTATTTTTCTTGTTGAGCTAATGAGTTTGCTTTATTAAAATAGGCTGATGAAAAATTATCTTTTATTGCTATTGCATAATCGTAAGCATCAACAGCTTTTTCATATAAACCAAGTCTGTTATAACTAATGCCTAAATTAAACCAGGCGTAGTAATTATAAGGACTACCATCAATATAATTTTCATAAAAAGAAATAGCTTCTTCACTTTTCCCAGTTAATTCAAAACAAAGAGAAAGTTCATTTAAAGCAACTTCATTTTCTGAATTTAATTTAATTGCTTTTTTTAAATAGTATAAAGCATCATCTGCTTTTTCATCATTTAAAAATTCTACACCAATAGCAACATAAACTTCATCCTTAAATTCGGCTAATGGTAAAGCGCTTTTAAAATTTTCGATAGCTTGTTCACTCAAACCTATTTGGCTATAAATAAAACCACGAGTCATATACAACTCGCTATTTGTACTTTCTACGGCTTCAATTTCATTTAATAAAAGGAGTGCATCACGTGTATTATGTTGTGATGATAAATATTGTGCTTTTTTTATTTTAATTGAACTGTTTATTGGGTATTGCTCTGTAGCATAATCAATAGCTTTTTTTGCTAATTCAAGATTAAACCATTGCATGTAATAATCAATAATTTCTTCTAATTCATCGGCATCAAAAAATTGCGGCTTATCTAAAGAAATCATTTCTTCAAACCGCTTTAAACTATTTTCAAAATCTTCGTTGGAAAGACCGTCCCCTTCAAATTCACTCATTTAACTATTCTTTTATTCTTTTCACAAATTTAAGGTTTAAAACCAGTAATAAAACACTAATTTTTAACAATAAAATGCTATTTTGTAGAAAAGTTTATCCTACATTTCTTTCACGATATGGTATATTTGCTATCGAAATTTTAAAATGTAATTTGTGAGTTTAATAAAAAGTATTTCAGGCATAAGAGGAACAATTGGTGGCCGTCCAGGTGATGGTTTAAGTCCTTTAGATATAGTGAAGTTTGCATCAGCTTACGGTATTTGGATAAAACAAACCTATGGTTCCACAAAGCCAAGTATTGTAATAGGTAGAGATGCAAGGCTTTCCGGCGAAATGGTAAATAACATTGTGTGTGGTACACTTATTGGTTTAGGAATTGATGTCATAGATGTTGGTTTAAGTACAACGCCTACTGTTGAAATTGCTGTTACAGAATTAAAAACGGATGGTGGAATTATTTTAACGGCAAGTCATAATCCAAAACAATGGAATGCCTTAAAATTATTGAACAATAAAGGTGAATTTATTTCGGATAGTGAAGGTAAATTTATTTTAGAATTAGCTGATAAAGAAGATTTTAATTATGCTGATGTCAGCGATTTAGGTGTTTATAGCCAACGTAACGATTTAATTACATTGCACATTAATAAAGTATTAGCATTGCCTTATGTGGATGTTGACGCTATAAAAAAAGCAAATTTTAAAGTAGTAGTTGATGCGGTTAATTCAACGGGTGGCTTTGTTATTCCTCAATTATTAGAAGCATTAGGCGTTCAAACCATACATAAAATACATTGCGAGCCAAATGGTCATTTTGCTCATAATCCGGAGCCATTGCCCGAACATTTAAGAGATTTAGCAGCAGAAGTTGTGAAAACAAATTCGGATGTTGGTATAAGTGTTGACCCTGATGTTGACCGATTAGCCTTAGTTTGCGAAGATGGTGAAATGTTTGGCGAAGAATATACTTTAGTAACTGTAGCTGATGCCGTTTTACAATACCATAAAGGTGGAAACACAGTTTCAAATTTATCATCAACACGTGCCTTACGCGATGTTACCGAAAAAATTGGAGGATCTTATTCTGCTAGCGCTGTTGGTGAAGTAAATGTTGTAAATAAAATGAAGGAAACCAATGCTATTATTGGTGGCGAAGGAAACGGTGGAGTTATTTTACCCGAAATTCATTACGGAAGAGATGCGTTAGTTGGTATTGCTATATTTTTATCACATTTAGCAAAGTATGGTAAAACAACTTCGATGTTGAGAAAATCATACCCTAATTATTTTATTTCTAAAAATAAAATTGAATTAACGCCACAAATTGATGTTGACAAAGTATTAGAAAGCATACATGCTAAATATAAGAATCAGCCTGTAAACACCATTGATGGAGTAAAAATAGAATTTGATAAAGAATGGGTGCATTTAAGAAAATCAAATACAGAACCCATTATTCGTATTTATAGCGAAAGCCAAAGTTTAAGCACTGCCGATACTTTAGCAAAAAAAATAATAGAAGATATTAAAGAGATTATTAAGTAATTTCAAAAAACGAACCTAAATTATAAAACGTACATACATTTAAAATAAAAAGCAGAATGAAAGTTTACTTAGATAACGCAGCAACCACACGTTTAGACGAGAAAGTGTTTGAAACCATGGTTCCTTATATGTTAGAGGAATACGGAAATCCATCTTCTATTCATGCATTTGGCCGTAAAACACGTTCAGCAATTGAGGTTGCTCGTAAAACGGTTGCTAAATTATTAAATGTGAGTCCTGCCGAAATATTTTTTACTTCAGGTGGAACAGAAGCTGATAATATGGCTATTAATCAAAGTATTGATTCACTTGGAATAACTCATGCCATCACAAGCAAAATTGAGCATCACGCAGTTGAACATACCTTGCAAATATTAGAAAAAGCTGGTAAAATAAAATTGAGTTGGGTAAACGTTGATGAAAAAGGAAATGTTGATTTAAACCACTTAGAAGAATTATTAAAAACTAACGAACGTAGTTTAGTTTCTTTAATGCATGCTAATAACGAAATTGGAACTTTATTACCTTTTGAAAGAGTAGGGGAAATTTGCGAAAAATACGATGCAGTTTTTCATAGTGATACTGTGCAAACAATGGGACATTACCCAATGGATTTGCAAAAAATAAAAGTGCATTTTGTTACCTGTGCGGCTCATAAATTTCATGGGCCAAAAGGCGTTGGTTTCTTATACATTAAACATAATATTAAAATAAAACCAATGATACATGGTGGTGCACAAGAACGTAATATGCGCGGTGGCACTGAGTGTACGCAAGGAATTATTGGTTTAGCAAAAGCTCTCGAAATTTGTTATGAAGAAATGGATGAACACATTGCTCACATCCAAGGTTTAAAAAATTACATGAAAGGTGCTTTAGAAAAAGCAATACCAGGTATTGAATTTAATGGAGAAACAGGAAATGAAAATAGTTTATACACGGTTTTAAATTGCCGTTTCCCAGCACATCCCGATGCTGAAATGATGTTGTTTAATTTAGATATTGCAGGTGTTGCAGCAAGTGGTGGTAGTGCTTGTAGTAGTGGAAGCAACCAAGGTTCGCACGTGTTGCGTGGTATTGGCACAGATACTTCAAGAGCATCAATACGTTTTTCGTTTTGTAAATACAATACTAAAGAAGAAGTGGATTATACCATCGAAAAGCTTAAGGCGATGATGGTTTAAGATTTTATCTAAACCTAAACTTATACATCAACGAGCCCTGAGCTTGTCGAAGGGCAGGCTTTGCGTTGCAATCTATTTTCGTTCCTCAAAAAGGATTTTCACTAAAATCCTTAACGCTAAATTTTAAGTCTATTTAGTTATTTTCACTAACGTTTTACGGCCTAGCGAAGGGCGGGACTTTTACCACAAAACTTGATTTGAAAAACTAATGTTTGATTACCCACAAAACTGTCTTTGGAACACGAAACCCTGCCTTTTGGGTAGGTGCTGTTATGCGGTCGGCTTTCTTTCTTGTCCATTGTCAATTTTTGTTAAGGTAAAACCCAAAATCTCCAACCACTCCAATGTCGTCTGTATAATTCCCAAAACTCTTCAAATTTGTCAGGCAAAGGATAGTTATTTTGTTTTGCAACTTTAATGTAATCATCTTTTGTTTTAAAAAAAGTCCATTTATCAGATTTTAAGTCCCAAATTACATAGTCACCTGCTTCTCCGTTAAAATCTCTTTGCGTTTCAGCATACAAGTTTTCAGCGTCAAAAGTAAAACGAGTAATTCCTAATTGGTTGCCGTCACTGTTTTGTAGATATGCGTCACTTGCATTAATTTGGTGAACTACTCTAAAGTGTCCAACTGGAACTCTTGCACTGTCGCCAAGTCCGTGGTCCCCAAAATAAGTGAACATAAAAATGAAAAGTCCAACTGAAATAATTAGTCCACTTAAAAACCAAAGTCTTAATTTTTTCTTTGAAACTCTGTCGAACCAACTGTCTGGCTTGTAACGTCCAATAATTTTAAAAGTCACAAGTGTCAAGGTCGCATAAATGCAACCCAAGATTGAGATTTTTATTAGTTCAAATATGAAGTGAAATAATACTTCCATTTCTGCTTGTCACTTTTTGGTTTATTGTCGTCTTGTAAGCTACCGCATAACGTTTTCGGGCTTGCAGTTCGGCGGGCTTTGAAACACATTTTTTTATACCCTTACAAATGCTAAGTTTGAAAGACTAATGTACACATTTTTGCTTTATGAAAAAAATTTCACGAAGTGGCAATAATAAAGCAAAAAAACTTGTACTTCTGCCCCGCTGACTGCAAGCGTGGGTTACCACCAGTGCTTTTTTTCTTATGTCCGTTGACTCTATTGTTAAATTATAATTTCTCCGTTCAGTATTTTATTGCAAATTTCTCGTCCGCTATGAAAACGAGGGTCTGTAATTGGTTGCATTATAAACTCTATTTCCCCTTCGGCAATTTCTGTTATTGTATCGTTGTCTAATACAATATGTTTTGCTTTTTTATAAAGGGAACATTCGCCCGATACTATAGCTTTCATATTACTATTTACAAAGTCAGGATGAATAGCTACATTAAATCCCTTTCCTTCCGCTCTTACACTAGGATAATAAACTCCTGCAAAACCTTGACTTAATACAACCTCTGTAAACAGAGCAGAAATCAAATAGTCGTAGTCGTGTGGGGTTTCCTTTTTTGCAAATTCACTTGCAAGATATTCTGTTACCGTGTTACTATTGGCAATGTCGTTGGGATTGTCTTTTAAAAATGCTTGATATGCTGTATGTAATTCGTTTGTATGTGACGAATTATTTATAAAATCCTTATGATAAACTATTGCTATTAATGGAATGTCTTTCGTAACTATCCAACGGCTAAAAGTTACTTTTTCTTCACCGCTCTCAATTTCTTGTCGGTACAACTTACTAGCTTCAAAAATTGAAGTTACTCTAGCATTGTCTAGTTCACCTTCTGCGATGTTTTCGGGAACAACGCAACCATAAAACATTGTAGTATTTGGAGTACTTGCTCTTTGAAATGTAGTATTAAATTTTGCTGGTTTGTAACTAAGTTCGGATACAGCCTTAAAGGTTTCGTTTGGTTCGTTTGGTCTTGCTCGTATTATAGATTTTCCTTCGTGTAAAGTCATAACCACAACTCCAAATTTCCCAAACTCTTTCATTATACTATTGATTTCATCAACAGGATATTTTGAAAGATTTAGATTTTTTAATTTACTAATTGGATTTGTTTCCATTGTTATTGATTGATTTCAATAATATAAGTGAATTTCTTTAAAATCTTTACTTGCTCTGTTAAAGGCTTACCTGCAACTGTACTTATAGTTTGGAGTTTTGGAGGTGTTGGCATAAGGTCAATTAGGTTCATTAAATACGATGCTTTAATAGCATAAGAAGCGTTTTCTGCTCCAACGTGTTTTGCATTTATTATTCCGATAATATTTCCTTTGTCGTCAAATAAAGGTCCGCCACTATTACCTGGCTGAACTGGTGCTGTAATTTGATATGAAGTAACATCACCTTTAAAGCCTGATTTAGAACTGATAATACCATTTGTTAGTTTTACTTCGTCTCCCATTGTTGCTCGCAGGGGATAACCTAAAACAAAAACTGAACTACCAACGTCTGATGCACGATTTGCGATGATAAATGGAATTGTTCCTAAGGAAGTAAAACTTGGGTCGTCAATTTTTATAATCGAGAGGTCGTTGTTTTTATCTTCAATTACAACTTTTGCAATGTAGGTTTTTGAGAAGTCGCCATTAACTCCTCTTATTTTTATTGAGGTTGCTCCGTTTGTAACGTGATGATTGGTTACGATGTAGCCGTTTGATGAAATCGCATAACCAGTTCCAGAACTTGCACCTTCTGAAGGGCTATTAGCGATATTGTCTGTTGATGATGGAAACATTTTAATATACAACTGTTTTTCATTGTCGTCTGAGAGCAAATTAAAAAGCCCTTGTTCAAAAGTTAGATAGTAATTACTGTTCTCTGATTTGTCTGCCATTACCCACTTTGCTTTGTAAAATAATGGTGTTGCCGTTGGTTCGAGAGTTGCCTTAATTTCTCCCTCTGTCCAATTACCCGTATTGTGTGCACCCGATAAATAAATCAAATAGTAAGTTCCGTTAATTTTTCTGACTGCTATTTTATATTTAGCCATTTTATCAGAGTTCCCAGTATTTTCATAAATACCTTCAATCTTATCACAACCTTTTGATTGTATAAAACTTTTTAGTTTTGTTTCAGTCCAGCAGGTTTGCTTTTTGGCAAGTTGCATTGTGTAATAGCTATTATAAGTTCCCTTTGTATAACCATACATATCCCTTAATGCCTGACCAAAATTATATTTTGGGTCATTATACAGACCTGCTCTTGCAATTTTACTTGTTGAAAATTCCCAAGAATAATCTGTCCCCATATTTGTAAAGGTCATCGAAATATTATAAAATTTTTCTAAATCATAGCCAAAATGGATTTCAACCCAAACTTCCTCACATAAATTTCTTGGCTGGTCATAATTTTCGCCTAAATATTCAACACCTTCAAATCCCATTCCTTGCAAAAATTCAACAAGTGCATTAAATGCTGGAACGTGTCCATTTATTTTTGCTCTATTTACAATAACGGCATACTTAACTCCTGCCAACATTGTTTTGAAATCAGGCTTATTTGTTTTTGAAATACTATTTATATTATCACATTCATTATTTGAATTTGAAGATTGGATATTTGAAGAGCTATTATTAGATGATGTCGTAGTAAGATTTACTCCAAAAAAATTAAATCCTCCTTTTATTTCATCTTCAATTATATCAATTTTTGAAGTGGAATTTGGCAATGCCTCAAATACAATATTAAATTCTAATGACTTGTCTTCGAATGAAATATTGTGATTTTCAGGGCAAATAGGAATATTGTTTGCCTTTATAAGTTTATATTTTGTCTTAGAGTATGTGTCTCGAATAAAGAAGTCTCCATTTGCACAAACCCAACCTCCATTTACAGGAGCCGCGAATTTAAAATAAATTGTCGTGTTATAAGATGTTCTCTCTATTTTAACAATGTTGCAATAGTAATTTTCTCTGCTATTAAATGAAGGATTGATAACTTGCCCGAAATTTGTCAGTGTAAAGAATAAGCAAAGCGTGGAAATGATTTTTACTTTTATTGTCATATATTTCTGTCGTCTTTTAGCATTGGTGGTAACTTATCGCTAAGCGCTACTTAATCATTTTTAATTATTTATAAACAATTATAATCGTTTAGCTTAAAAACCAAATATAAACAAAAGCCTTTTAAATATGTATTGAAGTGGCTTTTTTAACAAATTATTTTTTTAGGCTGTTCTAATGATATCACATACATATAAATTAGAAAAAAAATTAAATATAATTTTGTTTGTGATAACACCAATAATGGCAAAGCTCTAAATATGTATTTAGCTTAATTGTATTGATATTCAATTAAAACTAAAAAGATAAACCTGTTTGTAAATTCAAATAGCTTAATAATCAGCAGAATAATAGTTATCAACCAAAATATATATGAGGTGATTTTTCGCCGATATTGTGATAATAAAATTATTTAAAATGAGCCAAAAAATAACAGATATTGAACATGTTCTTGCACAAACGGAAGGTTTAGTTTCTAATACCAAACTATTCTTAAACCTACCAAGTATATAATCTTTGATCATGAAAAAAATATTTATAATATTTTCTTTAGTTATATGTTTTGTTTTACCATTTTCAAAAAATGGAACGGCTCAACAAAAAACATTTAGCGCTATCAATAATGATAAATCAAAGGTTTCAAAAAATGCAAAGGCTGCAACTATTATCATTCAACCATTTGAAGGTATTGCTGTAAATCAAGTTAAATACGTTTACGATAAACTAAAAAAGTATATCCCTCATGTTGTTTTAAATAAACCCATGCCATTGCCAAAACGCGCTTATTACAAAGCAAGAAAGCGTTACAAAGCAGATACACTTAATTTAATTTTAAAAGGAAAAACTAAAAATGGTTTTGTAACAATTGGGCTTACTAATAAAGACATAAGTACAGATAATGGTAAAATTGCAGATTGGGGTGTGATGGGTTTAGCTTATTTACCAGGAAAGGCGTGTACGGTTTCTACATTTCGTTTGTCTAAAAAAAATATAAATGATCAATATTTTAAAGTTGCCATTCACGAATTAGGACATACGCAGGGTTTATACCATTGTCCAAATAAAACATGTTTAATGACAGCTGCTGAAGGGAAAAATAATACAGATAAAGAAACAGGTTTTTGTGTCAAGTGTAAAACATTTTTAATCAGTAAAGGTTGGAAATTATAAAACATAAAAACCTGTTTTAAGATAAATAGGTAAATTAAAAGAATTAATAATAATTTAAAATAGATTAGGTCGATGAACGAAATTTATAATAAACGTAATTTAGAATGTCAAAAGGCACTAGAGGAATATGAAAAAGATATTTTTGATTGTAAATATGATTCAGATAAATTATTGTTTAATATAATCTGGGTTATAGATAATCGATTTTTATTTATCTTGTTAATCAATAAACCAAAAGGTTT
>CAIYSA010000003.1 GCA_903928655.1 uncultured Bacteroidota bacterium | reverse complement strand
TGATGGTTATTTATTTTTTATTAATAAAAAACATTGTATTGATGCTTTTAACACACCTCAGTTTAAAGCAAGGTTCGCTAACGACGCTTCTGGACTAGGCAAAGTAAAAGGAATGAAAAATAATTGCGTTTACGATATCGTGAAAAAAAAATGTTACATATTAGCAACAAAAGACATTGCTGCTGGTGAAGAAATTTTTGTTAGTTACGGAAAAGATTATTGGGATTCTGTTCGCTATAACATTAAAATAGGTAGGCATAAAATTTAAAATTCTACCGAAATTAGCAACTAAGCCTTAATAGCTTTTTCAACCGCATTAGTTAATTCGACAAACTCATTTACAGATAATTGTTCTGCACGTTTATCCAAATAAACAGAATCAATATTATGATTACCACTTAAAGACTTTACAGAATTACGAACCGTTTTTCGGCGCTGATTAAAAGAAGCTTTCACTACTTTAAAAAATAAATCTTCATTACAATTTAAAGATTGGGTTGCATTTCGTGTTAAGCGAATGACTGCAGATTTTACTTTTGGTGGAGGCGTAAATACTTGTTCATGCACCGTAAATAAATATTCTATTTTATAAAACGCCTGCAACAACACACTTAAAATACCATAAGTTTTTGATCCTGGTTTTTCGGCAATACGTTGTGCAACTTCTCTTTGAAACATCCCAACTACATAATTTATATTATTACGATGATCCAAAACTTTAAACATAATTTGTGTTGAAATATTATACGGAAAATTTCCAATAATATTATAATGCTTTTCTGCTATGATCGTATTTAAATCTGCTTCTAAGAAATCTTGAAAAGAAATTTTATGAGCGTGTTGTGGATATTTTTCTTTCAAAAAATCAATTGATTCCCTATCAATATCAAAAGCCTTAAAGTTTTCTTTCTCAATTAAATATTGCGTTAAAACACCTGTTCCAGGACCAATTTCAATAACTGCGTCTTCAGTTTCGGGTAATGATTTTACAATTTTTTGTGCAATATTTAAATCATGTAAAAAATGCTGACCTAAATGTTTTTTTGCTTTTATGGGTTGGCTCAAAATATTATTTATTTAAGTTTTGAAAATTTATATCTAAAACGCGAAGTGATTTATTTTTACTTACATGAACTCGTTTAATAGCAAGTTGTTTAACAATTAAGCCAGCAGAAATAAGCGAGGCACTAGCAATTAAAGCTCTTTCGTCAACTATTTTAGCTTGGCTATTAATAATATTATTAAAGGTATCGAGAATAATAAAGCCACTTCCTCCTATAAAAAAAAATGATCTAAACAATTTTGCTAATACACTTGCATTCCTCAATTTTATGACTTTTATTTGAGAGATAAAAATAGTTGAATCATTTTTAAATACAATCATACTATCATTAATATTCACCATCTTATCAATATGGTATTTATGTTGACCTTTTAATTTATATTCTAAATACGAATTATTAAACAATTGAATTTTTTTAAACTTATTAAAATGTGTAATATCAATTTCTAATATTTTTTGAGCATCAGAAATTCTGAAACAAAATAAAAAAATTATTAATAAGATAAATCTCATTAAAGAATTTCTAATACAGTTCTAAATGCTGCGTATTTTCCTTCATATCGTTTACTATGGTCTGCTTGTAAACGTGGCGCATGATTTTTTTGATAGGCTTCTATTTCCTCCATTGTTTCGAAAGTATATTGCACGGAAAAAGTAGCTCCTTCATCATCAACATTTAGAACTCTACAAATTTTGTTTTCAATAAAATGCCCCGTGTTCAATACATCTGGCACATGTATTGTTTTCATCCAATTTAACCAATCCTCGGCTAAGGCTTTTTCAACACTTACGGTTACGTTGTATATATACATAATTTTATTTTTTGGTTTAAAATAAAAAAATCTCAAACAATTTTGATTGAGATTTTTTTATTTAATTATTTTAATAATAATTTAAGAAAACGCATTAAATCCAGTTACATCCATTCCTGTTATTAATAAATGAATATCGTGTGTTCCTTCATAAGTAATTACCGATTCTAAATTCATCATGTGGCGCATAATTGGATATTCTCCTGTAATACCCATTCCACCGTGTATTTGACGAGCTTCGCGAGCAATTTGTAAAGCCATGTTTACGTTGTTACGTTTTGCCATACTAATTTGAGCTGGTGTTGCACGATTTTCATTTTTTAACACACCTAAACGCCAGGTTAATAATTGAGCTTTTGTGATTTCAGTAATCATTTCAGCTAATTTTTTTTGTGTTAATTGAAATGCTCCAATTGGTTTCCCAAACTGAATACGCTCTTTACTATAACGTAATGCGCTATCATAACAGTCCATTGCAGCACCAATTACACCCCAAGCAATACCAAAACGTGCAGAGTTTAAACAACCTAATGGCCCTTTTAATCCTTTTACATTTGGTAAAATATTTTCTTTGGGAACTAATACATTAGCAAAAACTAATTCGCCAGTTGCACTTGCACGTAAACTCCATTTACCATGAGTTTCAGGAGTTGTAAAACCTGGCATACCACGTTCAACAATAATTCCACGAATTTCACCAGTTTCATCTTTTCCCCAAACTACAGCAATGTCTGCAAAAGGTGAATTACTAATCCACATTTTTGCTCCATTTAAAATAACATTTTTTCCATCACCTGCATCTTTAAAGTTTGTAAGCATTCCGTTAGGATTACTTCCATGATCTGGCTCCGTTAAACCAAAACAACCCATTAAATCACCAGTTGCTAATTTTGGCAAGTATTTTTTCTTTTGCTCTTCGCTACCGTAAGCATAAATTGGATACATCACTAAAGAACTTTGAACTGAAGCTGTAGAACGTAATCCACTATCTCCACGCTCTAATTCTTGCATAATAAGTCCGTAAGAAATTTGATCTAATCCTGGTCCGCCGTATTCGGCTGGAATATATGGTCCAAAAGCACCAATTTCTGCTAAACCTTTAATCCATTGTTTTGGGAAAGTTGCATTTTGACAAGCTTCTTCAACTATTGGTGTTACTTCTTTTTTTACCCATGCACGAGCAGTATCGCGAATTAATTTATGTTCATCACTTAATAATTCATCCATTAAGTAGTAATCGTGTGCTTGAAAATTATCTGAGGCCATTTTAATTATTTTTTGTTTCTAGTTATTGTAATTTATTTAATAAACACATTATAATCGTTATTGTTTTTCTGATTCTTTCACCATTTTTATTTGAGTCCCTTTAATTGGCAATAATTTGGTTTCTTTAAATGAATCGTTCCATTTAATAGTAAACCCTTTTTTTTGCATATCACCAGCACCCTGAACTTCATCAAACATTACAAAAAAATCTTCTTTACCCCCCTTGCTTAATAAAACGGGCGCATATTTTTTATTATTTGCATTTTCTTTTCCATTATCCATGATTGCAGCACATTTATAAGGATCAATAATTGCTGCAGCATCGCCATTATAAGCACATTCAAATTTAGCAGAGGATCTATCTGTTTTAATTTTTGAATCAATCATTACACACGTTAAACCACCCATTTCAAATTGATTAGTTGAAGCCGGAATTACAAAATTTTTCATAGCTAAAGTTTTTCCAGCTGAGGATGCTTTATAAATTGCCTTTATATCAATTACAAAATTATCTATTCTGAAATCATCTCCTTTAAAATCAATCGTTTTTGAGGCTTCATCGTTTGGAGAAACCATCATGTCTTTTTTCTCACTACAAACTAAATTTTTGCCTTCACTAGTAAAAAATAAATCAGTCACTTTAATTAATAAAAAATCGTTGGTTTTATTAAAAACTTTAAACTTAAATTTAGTATAAGCATGGGTTGCAACCGCATCAGTAATGTATAATTTATAATCATCCGTTTCTACAAATGTATTCTTGTAAATAAACTTAATTTTCTCATCCATTTTTTGCTCTTTTTGAGAAAAAGAATTAAAACCTATCAGTAACACTAATGCAAGAAATATAGTCTTCATAATAATGGGATTTTAGTTTATTAATTAATTGAACAAATATACTACTCTCGTAAAAATAATTGTAAATTTATTGCGATATTTTAATAAAAATGATGCGAATCGATATAATAACAGTTCACCCGCCTTTGCTTGACAGCCCATTTAATCACAGTATTGTAAAACGAGCCGTGCAAAAACAACTCGTTGAGATAAATGTGATTGATTTAAGACAATATGGGCTTCCTCCAAACCGAAAAGTAGATGATTACGCTTTTGGTGGCGGCGCTGGAATGGTTATGATGATTGAGCCTATTGCAAATTGCATTAATGATTTAAAAAAAGAAAGAGCTTATGATGAAATCATTTATATGGCTCCAGATGGCGAACAATTAACACAAGCCCATTGCAACCAGTTTTCTACTTTAAAAAATATTATTGTGTTATGTGGCCATTATAAGGGAATTGATGAACGCATCCGCGAACACATTATTACCAAAGAAATTTCGATTGGAGATTATGTTTTAAGTGGTGGCGAATTACCCGCTGCGGTGATGTGTGATGCCATAATCCGCTTATTACCTGGTGTTTTAAATGATGAAACCTCTGCATTATCTGATTCTTTTCAAGATGGATTAGTTTCCCCACCAACCTATACTCGCCCTGCAGAATATAACGGCTGGACCGTTCCAGACATTTTATTGAGCGGACACCTTAAAAAAATAGATGATTGGAAACACGAACAATCCATTTTGAGAACTAAACTGAAACGTCCGAATTTATAAAACCAACATTTCACTGTTAATTATTACTTTCAATCCTCATTTTCTTCTTTAGTTTAAAAAGTAACTTCGTTAAACTAAAATTAGCGAAAACGTGGCATCAACAACACTATCAAAAAAAACATTAACCTCACAAATAACGGTTGTTATTAGTTTAGCATTAGTGTTATTTATGCTTGGTTTATTAGGATTAATTGTAGTTAATGCCAAACAACTGTCTAATCACATTAAAGAAAATGTTGGTTTTCAAATTGTTTTAAAAGATACAACCAGCCAGGTTGAACTTGATTTATTAAAACAAGAAATAAGTTCTTCGCCATACACCAAACAAGCGGATTATATTAGTAAAGATGTAGCTGCAAAAAAATTGCAACAAGATTTAGGTGAAGATTTTATTACTTTTTTGGGTTATAATCCTTTATTATCATCATTGGATGTGAAATTAAATTCGGAATATGCCAACATAGATAGTTTAGCTTTATTTGAAAAAGAAATTTTACAAAAACATTTTGTTAAAGAAGTGATTTATCATAAAGACATGATACAGCAAGTAAATAGTAATGCCCGCATTATTAGTATTTACATTTTAGTGTTTAGTGGGCTTTTATTAATTGTAGCTATTGCCTTGATAAATAACACCATTCGTTTATCCATTTACTCCAAACGTTTTTTAATACGAACCATGTATTTAGTTGGAGCCACGCAAGGTTTTATTCGTAAGCCATTTATTTTTAAAGGCATTCGTCAAGGACTGATTGCAGGTTTACTGGCAGGTTTTTTATTAGCAGGTTTTTTAGTATTAAGTACAAAATATATTCCTGATTTATTGCAACTACAAGACCCTAATTTATTAGCCATTTTATTTGTTTGCATCATGATATTAGGAATTTTAATTTCAGGATTAAGCGCTGCTATTTCAGTTAGAAAATACCTTCGCTTAAAAACAGATGATTTATATTTTTAATCAAAACGTTACCGCTTCGTTTTCGTAATCATTTTATTTTTTCATGAAAGAAAAGACATACTCTTTTTTGAATGAAGCCTATTTTATGAGCGTAATATAACCATTCAATTTTTTTTGTTCACCAAGAACATTGCTATACTCTAAGGTGTAAAAATAAACACCGGCTGTGCAAGGCTCTCCTGATGTGGTGCAGCCATCCCATTTAATAAAACTTTGGGTTTGTATTTGAGAACTTTTTACTTCTAAACCCCATCGATCATAAATATGTAAACTCTTAAGGTTGTTACCTAAGCCTAAGGTAAATTGCCAAACATCATTGCTATTATCTCCATTTGGCGTAAACACGTTGGGTATCATAAATTCATCTAAGTAATTAATATAAGGACAATTGTTTGTAACAAAAACAGTAACGGTGCTTGTGGTAGTGACTTCACATTGTTGCTTGGTAACGGTGTAAGTGGTTGTAATGGTTGGGTGAGCAATGGGCATGGGAACTTGTGCATTTACTAAACCTGTTCTTGGCACCCACGTATAGTTGGCTGCCCATGCGCTATCCAAACCAATACGCACACTATCTCCACAAGCAATAGTTTGGTTTGAGCCTGCATTTGCATTTATAACTTCTTCTACTGAAACGTCATCAAAAAAATAATATAAATAATGTTGTCTATTAAATAATGGTATAGCATCAGGGATATAAATTGTATCTATAAAACTGTATTCATCAAAATTACCAATGCTCAAATGTTTTTCGTAATTAATAGCTGTAAAGGTACCTGAAATGACAGACCAATTTGTTTCATCTATAATGAAATTGGTTTTAGGGTTTTTAATTTGTGGGATAATCGAAATTAGCGGGTAACCAAATGGTTGCGTTTTTGCATTTGATAAATAAGCCCCAAAATTACTCATAGCATAGCCGCTATTTACATTTGCCCTTAATACATTATATTGCACACAATAGTTTTTATTCAATTTTAAACTATCTAAAAGTTGAATTTCTATATTCTCTGAAAAACCGACACCAGTATTTGGTCCCCACAAATATCCACCCATGTATGAACTACCACTTTTAGGATAAGCAAAACCATAATTACTATTTGGAGGCTTAATTGCGGGGATAATAGTACATGGATTAAAATAGTCAGGCGAGCTATTTAAAGCAAAGAAACAAAACCAATTATTTACAGAAGTAATTGAAGTTGAAGGAAAATGACAAGTGCATGTCGTGTAATCAGGACAAAGCGAATATTCCTCAAAACTCCAATTAGGCACAAGGTTTTTTTGAGCCATACAGTTTCCTTGCTCTGTAAAAACAGCAAAGAAAAAAATGACTGATATAATAATTATTTTTAAATAATGGTTCACTCTTATCAAATATAGTGAAAAGGGGCTATTAAACCATGTTTAATTAATTGAGTTCGTCATTAATCTAGGTTTTGTTTGATGGCTTTAGCTTTGGTGCCAAACTAAATCAAGGCAATATACCTTTTACTAAATTAAAAAATGACCAATTAGTTTTGTAACTTCGTACTCTAAAAAAGTAAATTAGTAAACGTGATAGATAAAAAAAAATACGAAGGTGATTTTGAAATGAAAGCAACTACCTTTCATGGATTGGAAGATGTTTTAGTAAACGAATTATTAAAACTAGGTGCAAAAAACATTGAACCATTTAAGCGTGGTGTTGCTTTTACAGGCGATAAAGGCTTTATGTACAAAGCAAATTTATGTTTAAGAACAGCTTTAAAAGTGTTAGTTCCTTTATTTTCGTTTCACGCAGATAATGAGCATGAATTATATGAAAACATTAAAAAGTTTGAATGGGAAACACTATTAGGCACAGATGATACCTTAGCTATAAACGCAACAGTAAATTCTGAAATTTTTAATCACTCTTTATACGTTTCTCAAAAAACAAAAGATGCGATTTGTGATCGCTTTGTAGATAAATTTTCTGTTCGCCCTGATGTAAATTTAGACAGGCCAACCATTCGTATTTACGTTCATATATTTCAAAATTTTGTAAATGTCAGTTTAGATAGTAGTGGTGATTCGTTATTTAAACGTGGCTACCGCGTTGATATTGATACAGCTCCAATGAAAGAAGTATTAGCGGCAGGCATGGTTTTATTATCAAACTGGCAACCACATTTACCTTTAATTGATGGCATGTGTGGTTCGGGAACATTAGGCATTGAAGCCGCTTTGTTTGCTAATAATATTCCTCCAGGCGTTTTTAGAGAAGAGTTTGGTTTTATGAAATGGCGCGATTATGATAAAGAATTATGGGATACTATTTACACGAGTAGTATTAACCGCATCAAAGATGATATGCCAAATATTATTTCGTCAGATATCGAAATTATTCCACTCGAAATGGCAAAGCGAAACGGTGCGGTGGCAAAAGTAGATGATGTGATTCAATACGAACATATTTCTTTTTTTGATTTAATGCCCACTAAACCACATGGAACTATTCTATTAAACCCGCCCTATGATGAGCGTATTAAAATGGAAGACACCAATGCGTTTTACAAACAAATAGGCGATAAACTTAAAAAGGATTTTGGTGGTTGGACTTGCTGGATCATCACTTCAAATATGGAAGCAATGAAATGCATTGGTTTACACCCAAGTAAAAAAATGACATTATTTAATGCATCCTTAGAATGTAAATTGTTAAAATTTGAAATGTATTCAGGTTCTAAAAAGGAATCGAAGCAAAAAAGAGACGAAGATTAAGGAATTGTTATTGCATTGTAATTTCGATGTTAATTTGATTTGAATTTGCGTTAATAAATGCAAATATATTTAATGACATTAAGTTTGTTTATTATTATTGAAGTATAAACTTAATAGAGATGAACACGACACAAGCAATGATTGTTTTAAACAATGGAATTAGAAAATACGGAACTATAATTAATGGTGAATACGAAGGGAGAATACAATTCATACCATCATCAGAAATTTTTTCGGCAAATGAAAGTCATTTAATGAATTTAATAGAACATATTCCAATTAGTACTATTTTTTCGATTGATACTTTTTTAAAATAAATTTTTTTTAAATAAAAACTCCCTGATTATTTAAGGGAGTTTTTTTATTTTTGAATAGCAAAAAAACATTCTTCTTTTTACTTTTTTTCCTTGACGAAAAAAAGTAACAAAAAAAGTCAAGTCAAAACGCCAAATCCATTTTTATTCACACATCCTCTGCTTTCCCACCATAAAAATTAGGATTTCGCACCGTTTTGACAAAGTCTACCGCACCTTTACCAAGGTATGATTTGTTTGAGAAACGACATAGTTTTTTAATTCGCAAGTCATTTTTTCACATTATAAAATGGAAAGAATAATTGTTATCGCATGATAACCATTTTACCAATTCCTTTTTTAAAGAAAGAATCAGCTTCAGTTTGATTTTTCTCAACAGCTTCGCCATTAAGCCTTGTAATAACACGGTATAAATAAACACCATTTGCTAATTTATCTCCAAAATCATCTTTTCCATCCCACGCATAATCTGTGATATTTCTTCCGATATGAATATTACCTAATTCGTTTCGGGTAATTTCGCGAACCACTTTACCTGTTATTGTCATTACCTGAATAATAAATTTATCAGGCACTTCCGAACCTGTTAATGTAAATACAAAGCGTGTAGAAGTGCTAAATGGATTCGGGTAATTCAAAACTTCGGTAACCGTTTGTTTATTTACAACTTCGAAAACAATATTATAATCAACCGCACCTGATGAATTTTTTGCTCTATCCGTTGCCTGCACTCTTAAAAAATATTTTCCATCTTGTGTTAAATTTGGCATCCATTCAATTTTGCAGGAATTACTAGGTAATTGCGCAGGAGTGAAACGCAATAGGTTTGCAAAATAAATTCTTTTCTCGGAGGATGTATTTGGAAACTTAACATACACTGCAAAGTTTGACGTATCATTTAATGCCAAAAATTTATTTTCATCTTTCAAGGTAATTAATACCATTGGTTTTGCAGAAACAATATCTCCATTCAAAATATGCGTGCCATCAAAAGTTACATCTAACAAAGGATTTATTTTATCGGTATTCACTAAAAAAGGAATACGAGCAATATTATTAAAATGATATTGCTCAATCTGATATTTTGAATTTGCCGGAGGATTAACATCAACCCATAAATAATTTAAACCTGGGTATTCGTAACTGTTTACATTAATCGTGTCAATAATAACTTGTGTTGAAACAAAAGGAGGAAGTTTCAATTTTTGCGGTAATTGATGAGCAATTCTATTATGATCTTCTATCCAATAAGTAACCACTAAACTATCATTAAAAGGTAATACACCTATATTTTCGATTGGTAATTTAATAGTGACTTTATCACCTTCTTGCAAAGTATCATTTAAAGAAGCATATCCACGCTTAGGATTAATAGCACATTCGGGAGCTTGGTCATAAATGACTTGCCATTTTTTTAATTGAGGGGGCGTAATAAAAATATTATCGCGCATTTGAGCTACCAATTTTAAATAAGGATATACACTTGCGTCAACGTAATTATATAAATCCAAAATATCAGTTTGGGTATAATTAAAGGTTGCTAAAGTATCTATAGTGCCATTAAATTTAACACCAACCACTTTTAGTGAAATACTATCATTATTAGGCAATTCAACCGGAGTTTGTTTCCAATGCAAACTATTCCATTTTGCTGAAGGACCAATTTTTTCAGAAACAATGTGTCCATTACTCCATCTTGTTTTTAAAGTGTCTTCTAATTTTATGATTGATCTATTAGTTGCTCCAATCACTTCACGAGCACTTCCAATTGAGCCACCTTTTTTTCCAAAAATAATATACGGTAACGTATCATGTGTTGTTCTGATATTTGCTGCGCCAATACTTTCGAATGCGTTATATAATGAATTTGGATATGTTTCTGAATGATGATGATTAATTGACCACGCTAAAACTTTTGAGTTTACAGGAATAGAATTTAAAAATGTTTCAATTTCTGGTTTCCAACTTGGGAAGCCGCAAAAATTACCCGCACCAAACATAAATGCTTTCAGTGGATAATTTACACATAAGCAATTTCCAAAAATACCAGCTGCTGGCGGTGTATTTGTAAATGTTTCCCAAGCTTTTACAGAAATTGAATCGAATACTGCAAAAGACCAACCATCAGGAGCGCAAGAATAATAATCTTCTAACGAACTATTTACTTTATAATTAATATGGTCAAAAGTTACATAAGGCATAAATCCATCATTACATTCTAATGATTTTATATCATTTTCAAAAACAAAATTTCTAGTTGCTCTTTTAAATTTCACAAATTGATACGTATCATTTTTAAATTGATGAAAATGTGCTTGAGACCAACCTGTTTTTGTTCCAATAACTTGGAATGAACTTTCTCTCCAATTTAATTTATCTGTAATTGTAGTTGAGTCTTTTGAAATTCTCCAAAAATAAACGGTACTATCAGAAAAAGGTAAATTAACAGTCCATTCAATAAGGCCACCAATACTATTTATACTTGTTGAATTTATCGGGCTTATAAATCTGTCATTGGTATCTAACTGAATGATGTAGTTTATTGAAACGGCAAATGGATCAGCGGTTGAAGCTTTTAATGTAATGGTTGGTGTTTTTGGAATGATCGCATATTTATAAGGATAAACAGGCACAACATCACCACCTTGTATAAATAAATCAACAGTACCCGTAGTAGAATTATTAGTTTCTGAAAGTTCAGAAATTTCATTGTAAGAATCAATAAACACTTTAAACTTATTGAGACCAATTCCATTTTCAAAATCTTTAATAATAAAAAACGAAACAGTATCTTGATTATTTGGTGCTTTTACTTTTTTTAGAAAAGTAATTGAATCTCCTGTTGCAAAATAACGTTCTACTCTAATGAAAAAAGTATCACTGATGGCTTTTCCTAAATTTTTAATATGGATATTTATTCCAATAGAATCAACATAAGAAATCGTATTAAAAAAAACACTTGAGTTTTTAATTTCATAATCCGGTTTAGCAAATGCATTTATTTTAATTGAAGGATCACCTTCTAAAGTCATTTCCAGACAACCAATTTCGCGTAATTGATCTGGGAAAAACGAATTTTTATAACATGTGTTTTTTACAGCATCTCCAATACCTTTGTAATAAGTTTCAACACCAATGGCGCGGTATAATTCTGTAGTAAATAAATGAAGTGGACCCACAACACCTGTTGATGAAGATGCAATAAACCCAATACTCCCTTTTTGATTTATTAGCGTGAAAGCTTCACTAGTACTATTAGATTCTAAAGTATGAATATTACCTGAATAACAAGAATTTGCAATCATCATTGGATACTTCCCGATATTATTATAAACATTTGGATCATCAATAGCTTGGTCGAAACCACTTATTGAAGCGTGTCCAAAAAAAGTAATAATTGAAGTTCCGTTATTGATGAGATCTTTTACTGAATCACTAACTGTTATTTGAATTGGAGCTGAACTGATTTTTTTAAAATTATAAACTTTACCGCCAAATAAAGTATCTACAATAATATCTTCATAAACTTTTAGATTACTTTGAAATAAAGTTTGTTCACTAATATTAGTTCCACCCGCAAAATGCAAAACTGTTTTACGCCATTCATCATGATTAGCTAATGAATTTTCGTGTGCCACTACTTTATTTAAATACCAAGTTAATTCTGTATTGTTTTTTGCTGAAACTCTTCCAATGGGTATAAAAGGAGTAATAGAATTTGCACCATGAATTCCACAAGTTAATAAATTATCAGATGAAGGAACTCCCATGGTAGGTATTGCGCAAGCATTCCAATGAAGAATACTAGTTTTAACTAAATTATTTGAAATTGATTTTCCTAGTAATAATAAATACTTTGGCGGAACTGTTAAACTATCGCTTAGATACCTACAAAAGTTTTTTATAGCAAGTGGATTTTTATTATTACCATAAGCAAACTGTTCATATAATTCATCAATATTTGCATGAATAACGTGATTAGAGCCACCGGAAACTCCTTGCCTATAAATTTTATAATCATTAGCAGAAGCTTGCAAACCGTTATGACTAATAATTAAGAACGCCGAATCGGGATTAGCAGTTTTATAATTTACAAAATATCCAGTTACATTAGCAGGAATAAGGCTATTGACATGTATTACATTTGCTGTAGTAGTTAAAAAACATTTTTTTTGAGCTGTAGAATTAGGGACCAAAATTTTAACATTACTACCAGTAACCTGAGAACTTATATATTTATGATTGGTTAAATCATAAAAAATAACTGAAGATGAGCCAACTGAAACATTTGTAATATCTAAAAAAGTTTTTGAAGCGATTACATTATCATCAACAAAAATAATTTGCTCTGAGGTTCCATTAAAATCCGGGATTTGCGGATATTTTAAATACAAATAATGAAGATTAGTATTATTTGTAATAGTTGCAAATAAGGGATTATTAACACTTGTAAGTTTTAGGTGAGAAGTATTTTGTAATAAATTAGAAGTGATTTGTTTTTGTATAAATATCTGTTGATATCCAAAAAAAGTTGTATCATTTAATGATACATACAAGCCTAAATTATTTAAATATTCTAATTTGATTTCATGATCAAAAGAGGCGGAAACATAATCTTGACTAGTTCCTGAAAAACTTGCCCGAATATAAACTGGCAAACTTGATGATTGATAAACTTTAAAATCCGAAAAAGCCGTGGTGCTAATTCCACCTTTTGCTAAAGCGATTCCGAAGCCTTCGCCTGTTACATAGCGCGGATCGGTAATAGAAGGATAAATAGTTTGACCGTAAGAATAATATGCGTTAGCAGTATGAACCCTTTCACTGTAATAATAATTAGCAGGAGTATATCCCAAAAAACTAATATCAGTTTCAATGGTCATTCTATTGTTTGTTGTGAGATTATTCCAAGTTAAATAAGCATAATTGGTATCATTAAATAATGCGTAATAAGGATTAGGCAATCGATTAATATTATAATAAGCAGCAGAATCAAAACCACAATCATTTTTTTCTGCGTAAAACTCTATATAATCATTTGTATTAAAGACATTATCACTTTCGCCATTAATAAAAATATGTTGCTCTTTTCCTTTTATAAATAATTGGAAATTTTTTGGGTTTATTAAATTTAAAGGGATTCCAAAATTAGAGAGCGTTAAAGAATCTATACGATATAATCCAGTACTTGGTATACTTATTTTATAATGTTTTTGGCTAAAATTAATCCATTCATTTCCATATTTCTGAGCACTAAGTTTTAATAAAGAAGTTACAAAAAATATTGCAGTTCC
>CAIYSA010000002.1 GCA_903928655.1 uncultured Bacteroidota bacterium | reverse complement strand
AATATTTTTTTGTTAAAAAACCCTGTCATAGCTTTCTTAAAATTAATTAGAATTGAAAATCTATTAATTATTGCTTTAACACAATGTTGTATTCAATATTTTGTTTTAAAAGATTTTGTAGATTACACCAAATTTACTACATTTTTATTTTTTATTTCAATTTTAAGCACTACGCTTATTGCTGCTGCGGGCTATATTATTAATGATTATTTTGACGTGAAAACAGATAAAATAAACCACCCAGAAACCGTTGTATTAGACGTTACCATTAAACGAAGAATGGCAATGCTTTTGCATATTGTATTTAATGCAATTGGTTTAATTTTAGGATTATACCTTGCCTTAAAATGCCATAATTTAAAACTCGTTACTTTTCAATTATTAAGTATAATTTTACTTTGGTTTTATTCTACCCATTTTAAAAAACAGTTATTGGTTGGAAATCTTGTAGTATCAACTTTAACAGCTACTATCCCTTTATTACCTTTAGTTTATGATTTTTATTTTACGCCCGAAATTAATCCTTTTATAATAGAGTATATAAAAACTATCATGAAATCTTTGGTTTATGTAGTTATAGGTTATAGCTTATTTGCTTTTTTAACATCCTTTGCACGCGAGGTTATAAAAGATATGGAAGATTATAAAGGTGATGTTCAAACAGGCTGCAAAACAATGCCAATTGTTTGGGGAATGGTTACTAGCAAAGTAGTTACTTTTTTTGTGGTAAGTATTACTATTGGTTTTTTGCTTTTAGCTTGTTTGCATTTCTTTAAGAAACAAGATTTTTTGCCCTTGTATTATATTGTTGGGTTAATAATTCTTCCACTAATAATAATTATACTACTAACAGTAACTGCCAAAACTACTAAAGATTTTAAAATGGCAAGTTTATTGCTTAAATTCGTCATGTTATTTGGTATTGCATTCACCTATTTTATATAAACATTAATGAACAAAATTGAAGAAATAATTAAGGAATTTCCTTTTCAAATTATATTAGGATCAAATTCGCCACGCCGACATGAATTGTTGACTAGTTTGGGTTTTAAATTTTTAAATAAGCCCATTAATGCAGACGAATCATATCCTATTGATTTATTAGCGGAAGAAATTCCTTTGTATTTGGCTGAAAAAAAAGCAGATGCTTACGAAGATGAATTAAAAGATAATGAGATTTTAATTACTGCCGATACCATAGTTTGGTGCGAAGGTAAAGTATTTAATAAGCCAGCTAATTTTGTGGAAGGGAAATTAATGTTAGAAACCTTAAGTGGTAAAATGCACGAAGTATATACTGGTGTGTGTTTAAAAAGTGGAAACAAACAAACTACATTTTACGATGTGAGTAAAGTATATTTTAAAAAATTGAAACCAGAAGAAATTGAATACTATTTAATAAATTTTAGTCCTTACGATAAAGCTGGTGGTTACGGTGTGCAAGATTGGTTAGGTTATATTGGTATTGATAAAATTGAAGGCAGCTTTTACAACGTAATGGGTTTACCTGTTAAAGAATTGTTTGAAGAGTTAGTTAAGTTTTAATTTTTCCCTTATGCGACTCAAATCATTTTCTGTTTTAGTAATAGTATCATTGGTGTTAACCTTATTTTTGCCTAGTTGTTTTATAGTTAGAGAAAAAAATAAGTGTGATTCATGCCCAAAATCTGAACACACTAAAAAGAAGAGGAAACATTAAATACTTTATGTTTTCTTCTAGTAAACTTTTATAGCTCACTAGTTATTCAATAAAACAAATAGGATAGCTCTTGATAATCCTCCTTCAATTATTGCTACCATTTTTCCTTTATAATTACCATCGGCATAAAATACTTTATCGCCTTCCTTTACAAAAGCTAGTTTACCTTTATAATTGCCATCGGCATAATAAGCCTTTTCTCCTTCAATTACCATATATAGTTTTCCCTTATAATTACCATCGGCATTGTAGGTTTTATCGCCTTCAAAAACTACAGCTAATTTACCTTTGTAATTTCCATCAGCATAATATAATTTATCACCTTCACTAACAAATGCGAGTTTGCCTTTGTAATTACCATCAGCGTAATAAATTTTTGTTCCTTCTATAACGTATTTTAGTTTTCCTTTATAGTTACCATCTGCTGAGTAAATTTTTGTTTGTGCATTTGCAAAACAAAACGTCAATAACAAGCTTGTGAAAATCAGTAATTTTTTCATTTTTTGAATTATATATTAGATTTAGGATTTTTTATCCATAGTTACTTCAATTCCTTTTTTTCTTTCAAAGATGGTAAAAAATTTTCGTTAGTAATTACTTTTTTTCAGTTTGTATTTCTAAAATTACTCGAGTTTGTAAGTAGTTTAAAACTTGAAAACCAATAACTTACCGCTGTTGAGTACGGGTAGGTATTGGTT
>CAIYSA010000001.1 GCA_903928655.1 uncultured Bacteroidota bacterium | reverse complement strand
ATTAACAATTTAATATACTTAATTGTACTAACTTGTATTAAATAATAAAATAATAATATGAAGAAAATAATAATTTTAGCAGGTTTATTTTTTGCTTTTTCTGCAATTGCACAAGAAACAAAACGTCCCGATAATTGGTTTAATTTAGATGCGACTAAAAATAACGTAAATGGCGTAAGCAGCGAGCGTTCGTATGAAGAATTATTAAAAGGAAAAAAATCTACTACTATCATTGTAGGTGTTTTAGATAGTGGTGTAGATTATCTGCACGAAGATTTAAAAGATGTCATGTGGACAAATCCAGGCGAAATAGCAGGAAATGGCATCGATGATGATAAAAATGGATATATTGATGATATCCATGGATGGAATTTTATTGGTAATAAAGATGGTAGAAATATTGAAGAAGACAATTTAGAATTAACTCGTGTTTACAAGGCATTAAATGATAAATACAAAAGTAAAGCAGAAAAAGATTTAATTACTAAGGCAGAAAAAAAAGAATTCAATTATTATCAAATTGTTAAAGCTGACTACGATAAAGAAGTTTCTCAAAACGAGGCTCAGGTAAATCAATATAAATTTATTAGAGACGCTATACAAACAGTTGTTGACAATATCAAAAAACAAAAAGGCGTTGATGTTGTAACTGAAGAAGATTTAAAAGCATACGAAGCAAAAGAGCCTAAAGAAAAACAAGGTAAAATGATTGCGCTTGCTCAAGCAAAATCAGGAATGCAAGTTGATGCTTTACTAACAGAACTTAATCATGCAATTGAAAGTATGAGTGGTTCACGTTTAGATTTAAATGGTGATACACGTTCAATTGTTGGTGATAATTATGCTGACATGACTGAAAAATACTACGGAAATGCTGATTGCAAAGGATCAGGAGCTGATCACGGAACTCACGTTGCTGGCATTATTGCAGCCACTCGTAAAAACAATATTGGAATGGATGGTGTTGCTGATAATGTAAAAATAATGTCTGTACGTTGTGTTCCTGATGGGGATGAACGTGATAAAGATATTGCAAACGCCATACATTATGCTGTTGATAATGGAGCTGTAATTTTAAATATGAGCTTTGGAAAAAAATATTCACCAAATAAAAAAGTTGTTGATGATGCTGTAAAATATGCAGAAAGTAAAGGTGTATTAATAATTCATGCTGCTGGTAATGATGGTGAAGATATAGATGAGGTTGTTCATTTTCCATGTAAAAAAATGGAGAATGGAAAAGAGGCTTCTAATTTTATGGATATTGGTGCACTAAGTTGGAAACCTGAAGATCAAATTGCTGCACCATTTAGTAATTACGGAGTAAAAACAGTAGATGTTTTTGCACCAGGTGTTGACATTCATTCAACCGTACCCGAAGGGAAATATGCTGATTTTAGTGGAACAAGTATGGCTGCACCAGTTGCAGCTGGAGTTGCGGCAGTTTTAAAATCATATTTTCCTGAATTAACACCTAAGCAATTAAAAAAGATATTAATGAAGTCTTCTGTTAAAACTTATAAAGACAAAAAAGTAATTAAACCAGGTACAAAAGATGAATTAATTGAATTTAAAGAATTATCAAAAACTGGTGGCATTATTAACCTTTACGAAGCTATAAAAATGGCTCAAGGAATGATTAAAATTAAATCTTAATAATAAATCAATTTAACGATAAAAGAGTTTCCTTTTAATAAGGAAACTCTTTTTGTTTAAGTAACTTTGCACTAAAAAATAAAATATCATGAAGAAAATTAATGTTGCCATAAATGGTTTTGGAAGAATCGGGAGAATCTTTTTTAGAATTGCTTTTTTTAATCCAAACATCAATATTGTTGCAATCAATGATATTACTGATTCCGACACTCTTGCTCACTTATTAAAATATGATTCGGTACATAGAAAATTTAATGGAGAAGTTAAACACGATAATGACCATTTATTTGTGAATGGTAAAGAAATAAAAATATTTGCTTCTAAAGATCCTGAAAATTTACCATGGAAAGCTTTAGATATTGATATTGTAATTGAATGCACAGGTTTATTTTTAGATAAAAAATCAGCACAAAAACATTTAAATTCAGGAGCAAAAAAAATTATTTTATCAGCACCAGCTAAAGACGACGATATTAAAACAATTGTTATTGGTGTAAATGATGAGCTTTTAAATTCCGATGATCTCATTGTATCAAATGCTTCTTGCACTACAAACTGTGCATCGCCAATGCTTGCAGTTTTAAAGCAATGGGGAATTGAAGAAGCTTATGTAACAACTGTTCATTCTTACACTGGCGACCAACGCTTACATGATGCACCTCATAAAGACTTGAGGAGAGCTCGTGCAGCAGCAATGAGTATTATCCCAACGAGTACCGGTGCAGCAAAAGCATTAGGTAAAATTTTCCCAGAATTAGAAGATAAATTAGGCGGTTGCGGAATGAGAGTTCCTGTTCCGGACGGTTCATTAACTGATATAGCTAACTCTATATGTTTAGAAAAAGCATTACATAAAGCAAAAAGTGTAAAAATATTAT